>NZ_AKFU01000034.1:0-86120 GCF_000277625.1 Clostridium sp. MSTE9 | reverse complement strand
CCGGGGCGGGCACTTACTTTCGTGAAAGGACGAAAGTAAGCAAAGGCCTTCCAAAGGACACCTTTGGAATCCGTTTGGGGAACGGTTCTTAACTGTGATACCGAAAGCCACCGGAAAGGCGCTCCAATGAAAATGCCCACTCTCCGAGTTTCATCGGGAAAGCAGTCTTGCTGTCCCGTCTGTCGGCGGGCATTTTCAGAGCGCTCTCGTTGGCTCGCAGAGCTGACCTGACGGCAGTTTTGATTTGCCGGTTTACAGAAGGGCGCTTCCCAGCGCGGTGGTTTTCCCTGCATTTTGCGAAGATTAAACTGATCTTTTGACTAAGCTGCGCGCACAGGCTTGTTTCTGTGCGGAAAATAGAAGCCTGCCTGTCCGAGAGGCGTAGGCTTCGTCCATATAAAACCATAAAAGTATATCTGTTTAAAATGTTTTAATCATGATATAATGGATTATATCCAATAGCTTATAAAAATGGTAAGGAGTGGCAAGAATGAAAAAACGAGTTTTCAACCATTTGTTTCTTATTTTATACCCGATTCTGCCGTTGATCTTATTGCCGATCTATGATTATCATCTTTCACTGCTGTTAAAACGGTATCCCGGTGATACGATCTGGATTTTTTTGGTCGTTTATATTCTTTACTTTCTCATCTTTGCCTGGTTTGTTTACCGCTTTTTCGTCAAGAAAAAGCCGTACCGCTTCTTTCCCGCTATGATTGGATTATTGGAAAGTGCCTTTTTTCTTCTCTGCTTATTCTATACCCCGTTGCTTTCCAACCTATCAAGGCCGTTTTTCAACATGTTTTTTAACAATGTAACGTTAAGCTCCTACGCGGTGTTTACGGTTTTTTCTATCTATGCGGTTTTATTGATCGCACAAAAAAGACAAAGCAATTGAAAATAGCGACGACACGTCGTCACTCTTAATCGACAAAAAAATAAGCGCCGTTCCTTAAAGGAACGGCGCTTTCGGCCGGGATGGCCGAGTGTCTGCACCAAAGTGCGTGCAGAAATGGCCTTCTTACAGACAAGGACGGCAGGGCCGGGACTGGCGATGAACTGCTAACATCGCCTTAGCATGAAAATTCGGGGGAATGTTCATGGAACATCTTCCGGCCCGTGCCGGGACTTGCCTGTAAGGCAGCAAAAAAGCGCGTGTCACGGAATCCTAAAAGGGATGCTCCCATAAACACAGCGCCCGATATCACAAGTGCAATACACAACTCCCGCTTTAGTGGGATTCCCATTTTTGCCACATGCCTCTATACAAAAGGGGAAAAATGGGTTATACTATGTCTGCATGGTGCGGCTATGCCGTTGCTTATGGAGGGGGTTTCTCCGTAGGCAGGGGGCGAGGTGTTCCTAGCACTTCGTCCCTGCTTTGCACTTAATCATGCCTTACCGGTAAATAATACCATTATTTGGGGTTCTTTGCAAGAATAAAATACAGATATGAGAAAAATTGTCACATTGTAAAAGGAAGCGCCGGATTTTTAAAAATCCGGCGCTTTTTTGCATTCCGACAGGCAGTACAGTGAAAGCCGCTGATCCCTTGCAGAACAGCGGCCTTCATTCGCATTATGACAAATCAAATGACATGATATTCTTTCAGCAGCTTTTCAATATCGGTGCCTTCCACTCTCCGGAGGATCGCTTTGAGCGCCAATCTTTCGAGCAGTCTCTGATCCATATCCGTGACTTTTTTACCGTCGCGCAGCTGGACAGTCGCATTCAGCAGATCGCGGATATCATAGGTGCTGCCCCAGACCTCCGGCACGCCGCGGTCGATGTTCAGCAGGGTATAGACAGCCTCCATGCCGGTGCGGATGGAATATTCCGTCGTAAAGATGGTGTCGCGCACCGTTTCTGCAAACTGCCCGAGGAACGCGAAGTTCACGCTGCCCTGCGGCACAACGGCGGGGCGGTCCCCCGCGCTGCGGGGCATGAAAAAGGCGGTGATATAGGGCATCATGCAGGGAATGGTGTTGGCGCTGTGCTCCGCCATATCCTCGATCTCGTTTTCCGGAACCCCCATGTGGTACAGCCACTCCATGCAGATCTCTTTGCCGGTGCACTCGCGCATCGGCTTTTTCACATAGTTGCCGGGCCTGTCGCTGAACAGACCGTAAACCCAACCCACCAGCTGGCCTTTCGGCTGGCTGCGGAACTGCGGCTGGCGGTTGAATGTCCAGCTCAGCAGCCAATTGGAATCCTTAACGGTAACAATGCCCCCGGTGACCACCTTGCCGCTGAAGGGGTCGCGTTTGCAAATCTTCTGCACATAGGGAGGAATGCGGTCGTCCAGTGTCGTCACGGTCGCGGACATCCAGTTGCTCTGCTCCGGATCATAGCAGAATTTATCCGGATGGCCAAAGGACGGATCCTGCGCTGCGATCTTGCGCCACATATCCCAACCGCCGCCTTCTTTGATTTCTTTGTTGAAGGGCGCCGGTTGATTCTGATCGCCGAGAGAGGAATTTTCGACACAGCCGCCATTGGTGATAAAGACGAGATCATTTTCGGTCAGATCGATGCTTTCCTCGCTGCCGTCCCGGATGACCGTGATGCATTTTGCAACCTTTTTATCCTTTTGAATGTCGAATTCCACGTTTACGACCTTGGTGCCGTAATGGAACTGAACGTCGCGGGATTCCAGGTATTTGATCATCGGCAGAATCATGGACTCATACTGGTTATATTTTGTGAAACGGAGAGCCTTGAAATCCGGCAGGCCACCCACGTGATGGATGAAGCGTTTGATATAGAGCTTCATTTCGAGCGCGCTGTGCCAGTTCTCAAAGGCGAACATGGTGCGCCAGTACAGCCAGAAGTTAGAATTCAGTACTTCATTATCAAATACCTCTTCAATGCGCTTATCATACAGCTCTTCGTCCGGCGTAAAGAAGAGCTTCATAATCTCCATAGCGCCCTTGTCGGAAATGTCGAATTTTCCGTCTGTGTGGGCGTCTTCGCCGCGATTGACTGTCGCGCGCATCAAAGAATAGTTCGGGTCGTGCTTATTGAGCCAATAGTATTCATCAAGCACACTGACTCCCTCAGTTTCTATGGACGGGATAGAATGGAACAAATCCCACATGCACTCGAAATGGTTATCCATTTCGCGGCCGCCGCGCATCACATACCCGAGGCCGTCATAATGGTAACCGTCGCAGGCGCCGCCGGGGATCGGGTCTTTCTCCAGAATATGAACCCGTTTTCCGTTCATCTGCCCGTCGCGAACAAGGAAGCACGCCGCCGCGAGAGCGGCCAGGCCGGAACCGACAATATAGGCGGATTTACGGTCAACTCCCTCGGGCTTTTCCGGGCGTGCAAAGGCTTCATAGTTTCCGCTGGAATAATACATCATCTTGCCTCCATCTTTCGTTATTGTATCTTCTGCTTACACTACTCAGTTTAGCTTTTCCCACGAAAAATACCATAAACAATAAAAACGCCGTGATCAGAGTTTGATCACGACGTTTCAATTGTATTATTTTTTATCATATCAGGGGTTTTGATGGGGTTTATCCAAACGATATTTGTCCAGTGCCCTTGTAATGTCCCCTTCAATCAGGATGCTGAGCCGGTCGATGATCTGCTGCGGGTCTTTTTTCATTCCGTCTTTGATCCAGTCCAGCATCAGACCGACAAACGCAAATTTATAAAAATTAGCAATAAATTCCTTATCGGTGTCGTGAACGTCCATTCCTACAGCCTTTTCCTCGACCACCCCGATCAGCAATTTGTGCGTCAGGGTATACAAATAATTTTCCACCTGCTCCCGGCTGACCGACTGATACACATTCTGAATGAATGGTTTATTTTCTAAAACAGCCTGAAAGATCTGCAGGAATCCCTGCTGCCAGGTGTCATACGTTTTCTTTCCGTCCAGTGCCTTTGCGGCGTCTTCCACGCAAGACCACTCGATCAAATCATAGATATCCTTAAAATGGTAATAAAAAGTCATCCGACTGATTCCGCAATCTTCCGTGATGTCTAAAATCGTGATTTTGTTGACCGGTTTTTTCAGCAGCATTCTCTTCAGGGATTCTTCCAGCGCCCGCTTGGTTATTTGTGACATACAATGACCTTTCCTGTTATGATCTTACGGCCAAAGCCTACATGGGCCGCAATTGTGAAAATGATGTACCTGGGATTCTTCTTGTTTCTTAAGTGATAAGTAGCCCGCAGTTTTTCACTGCCGTCAAAAATCCCGTTTCCCTTATTATACCATCCGTTATTCTTCTATTCAATCATAATGATATCAATACGGAACAACGCACCGCGCATGACACAATCCGCCACCGAATGGACAGGGTGCATAAGGAAGCAACATACCAAGACACCAATAATAACGGGATAGACGACCAACAGATAAGTAAATACAGCGGACAAAGAGGGAAAAACGCTTTGTCTGTCGCCTGTATTGACAAAATCAAAAATTGAGCCCATACTATGCATAGCTATTTAGCAAAACTATGTATCTCCCATGGAAAAGGAGAAGTGATTATGGCGGATAGTAAATATATTCAGCAATTCAAAAAGGGGTCATTTGAAATGATACTCCTATGTCTGATTGCTAAAAAGGAAACTTACGGATATGAAATTATTACAGAATTAAATGAAACAGGCGGCAAAATATTTGGTTATGCCAAAGAGGGTACGATTTATCCAATGCTATATCGCCTACAAGATGCCGGTCTAGTTCAATGCCGGATCGCTTCATCACAAGCAAATGGCGGTCCAAAGAAATATTATTCCCTAACTGCTAAAGGACGAGAAACCTTGTGCGAGTTGATTTCATTTTGGCGTAGCTATACGGTATGTGTTGATAGTTTTATTGACATAGTAAAAGATTTGGAGGCTTGAATATGAGAGAGGAATATATAAAGAAGGTTACAAAGGAATTATCTGTTTCCCGCAACCAAAAGCGTGAAATTATCCGGGATTTAAACGAAGCGTTTGATTCCGCGAAAGAGCATGGAGAAACCGAAAAGCAAGTAATTGACAGATTGGGAACACCAAAGGATTTTGCAGAAAGTATGGAAGAAACCATTGGCTTCAACCGAGCGCAGTATAGGAAAAGAAGGAAAAAGTTATTAGCGGTTTATTGCTCATGTGGAATTGCGGTATTCTGCCTGATTTCCGCTTTCGTTACTAAACATTCCGCACTCCCTGATAATACAATCGGTCAGGCTGATTCCATGACACAAATTACGGTTAATGGTTTTTGGCCTTTTGATATTTGGAGCGCCCTATTAACAATTGGACTAATATTTGCCATTGTTGCGGTGGCCCTTATGATTGGTCTTACCCGAAAGAAGAAATAGAGATTGGAGGAAATAAAATGAAAAAAGCCTGTGGGGTATTTCTTGCCGCAATGCTTATTGCGCTTATGACTGCTTGTGGTAACACTTCTTTATCTGATAATGGAGTTAACGCTGATCATTCTGGAAATGCTTTGCCTGAAAATTTTGTTATGCTGGATACTGAAGAATGGCCTGAAAACGAATATACGGCCAACATACCGCAACCAGAATCAGGTACGTTATTGCGTGGGTGGATTGACCCGGATCAAGAATATTGTTATCTTGAGTTATCCGATATGACACAATTTAAATCGGAACAGTATATTAAGGCTCTGAAAGAATCCGGATTTTCAGAAGTCGAAAAGGTTTCAGAAGAAATCAATGACGATTATATTTCGGTAGGTACTTTACTGACAAAGGATAGCACCACCATCAGTATTTCGTATACTGATGATTTGTTTGGAATGTATATCAAAAATGAACAGTAGCAGTTAAAATATGTCTTCGAATATCTACTCCCAAAAGCCGCCTAACGGAAATAAAAAAAACCGTTGTTTCGGCGGCCGGTTATTGAAAAGCCGTAGGGATATTACTATTCGAGGAAGCAATCAGAAAAATGAAAAGTTTGATTCGGACATTGGAATCCTTCAAAAAGCCGCTCTTCTGACCTAAAAATCAGCAGAGCGGCTTTTTATGGACCCAAATTGAGCTTTCCATAAAACAAATCCTCCAATCAAGACATTTACACTGGATCGGTCATCGCCCCGCGGTGTGCGGAATGATCGTGATCTTTGTAAATACCCTGATTGGAGGAATGTGAACGATCAACGTCTTTTATTTCTGGTGCTCGCGGATGTACTGCGCCATTTTCAAATCTTCGCGCTTGATGTGGTTGACCAGCCAGCCGCCGATTGCGGTATTGACCTTGGCCACGAGCGCTATGTTCGCTCCATTCTGGTTCAGCTCCTGCTGAAGCTCGCGAATGGTCTTTTTATATTCCTCATGGAATTTGTGGTGCTTCTCGTACTCCGGGTACGCATATTGGCGCTGCAGTCTTTCTTCATCGGAGAAATGCTTGTCCACATATTTGCTCAGAAAATCGAGCGTTTTGCCGATCTCCGCACGTCCCTGACCCTTGGAGCAGGCCTCTAACAACGTGTTGATCGCGTCAAACAGCTGCTTGTGCTGCGTATCGATCATACTGTTATTTGTAACCAGGTCACTTGTCAATGTATAAGCCATCAATAGCACTCCTCTATGTTCAGGCGCGGCGGGCGCTTGTTCGCACCCGCTGAGCCCTGTATTCCATTCATTTGAGAGCCGCAAATAAAGGCGATTCTGCTTTACAGCTCCGCTTTCCACAAGCCGTGCAGATTGCAGAACGCGTAAACCACCGCGTGAGAAGTCTCTCCCTCGCGGTACACAAAATTGCAGGGGTTGGCCTCACAGTTGGGCACGATCTCATCGTTTTCGCCCGCGAAAATTTCTTCGTGAGCCTCGCCCGGATGATAAGTAAACTCTGCCCTCGGCTTGTCGCCCGGGTGCAGCTTCACAATTTCCAGCCTGTCGCCGTCTTCCAACGCAATCCACTCGATATAATGCTCGGCGGTCATCGGATGCGCCACAGAGCCAACCTCAACGATCAGGCGGCCGTTCTCCACATGAGCTACCGGCACATGCTTCTCGTGCGCGGCGTCGGTTACATTGGCCTGCAGCTGTACCATCGGGTCCCCACAGCAGACCAATGTGCCGCCCCCAAAGCCGATGAGCGCCACCAAATTCCCACAATGCTTACACTGATAAAAAACAGCAGATTTCATATTTTCCACTCCTTTTTCATGTTTGGAAACAGCCGCTCCGCCCCAAAGCCGCGACAGCCGCCGCAGGACAAATTGCAGCCGTTCTGTTTGATTGAATGAGACCTCTTGCCAGAAATTTCAATCTCATCTTATCGCTTTTTCGATCAAAACGCAAGGGTTTTCCGCCGATTTGAGGAAATAAATAATAATCATTCTTTATTTTAAGAAATTTCTCTACATAATTGAAACTTTATAGCCTCTCCGCTCCATATGACGGAAAATAAAAAATCACCGCCGCGAGAAAACGCAAAAACGCCGGCCTGCAAAGCAGACCGGCGAGTCAGCCAAAACCGCGCGGCGGCATGGCGTTATTATGCTTTTGCCGTCTTGGCCATGGAACGCAGGAATTTGGCCGCTTCCGTCCCGGCCTTTGCGCCCTCGTAAACCGCCTTGGAAACCTGAAGCAGGCCCCCGGTGCAATCCCCGGCCGCGTAAAGCCCCGGAATATTCGTCGCCATATTTTCATCGACGACGATCTTATTGTTTTCCACTTCTGCCCCAAGCTTGCGGGCAAGATCGGTACTGCCGGCCACGCCGACGGCCACGAATGCGCCCTCGGCAGTCAGTGAGGTACCATCCTCAAAACGCACGCCGCTCAGAACCTGATCGCCGTCGAGCGACTGGATCTCTTTCGTGCACAGCCCGATGCCCTCCGGCACGGAGGCGAGCATTTTTTTGCCGTTCGTGAGAACCGTAACGGATTTTGAGGTATGCAGCAGCTCGAGCGCTTCGTGAATGGCGTAGTCGCCGTTGCCCAGAACCACTACCTCTTTGCCGCGGTAGAAAAAGCCGTCGCACACGGCGCAGTAGCTCACACCATGGCCCTCCAGCTCCTGCAGTCCGCGAATGCGCGGTGCAGAACGGGTGGAGCCCGTCGCGAGAATCAGCGCATCTGCCGGGTATTCGCCGTGCGTGGTCTTGACCGTCAGGCGCCCGTCATACGAGATGCCGACCACTTCATCCTCCACCATCTGGGCGCCCAGACGCTTTGCCTGCTGAAGCCCGGTCTGCACCAGCTCTGTTCCGGTGATCGGCTCGGGGAATCCATAGTAATTCTCGATCTTCTCTACCTTTTCGAGCGTCCCATTGTCTTTGCCGATAATTGTCGTTGCCATTCCGGCGCGCAGGGTATAAAGAGCGGCGGAGATGCCAGCGGGGCCTCTGCCGACGATCACGATGTTTGCCATTATTGAGCCTCTCCTTTTCCGATTTCGATGTTCGATGGAATTTTATTCTAGTATAGTATATCATTTTCAAAAAGAAAAGTATCGTGATCAAGTTACAAATCTCATTTTCTCAATAGAAACAATCAAAGGGCCGTGCGCGCGGCCCTGAAAAACTGTCGGAATCACAGTGGTTTTCTTGCAGAAATCGGTATATAATAAATTTGCGGCAGGAAAATTTTGCCGTTTACTTCATCAAACAAAACATAACCCCAGCGTCTGTAAGGAGGATTCTTATGCCGGAACGAATGCCTGCGCTGTTTGTGGGACATGGCTCCCCAATGAACGCGGTGGAAAACAACAAATATACGAAAAAGTGGCAGGAAATCGGCCGTCAGCTGGCACGCCCCCGGGCCATCCTGATGATCTCGGCACACTGGTATACCCACGGGAGCAGAATCATGGATACCAAAACGCCGCGGCTGGTGTATGATATGTACGGCTTCCCCGAAGAGCTGTACCGGGTGCATTATCCCTCGCCCGGCTCACCGGAGCTGGCCGCCCGCGCGCAGGAGCTGCTCTCTGTTCCCGTGCAGACAGATAACAGCTGGGGGATTGACCACGGCGCGTGGTCTGTGCTGTGCCATCTGTTTCCTGAGGCTAACGTCCCTGTGGTTCAGCTGAGTGTGGACGGCACCGCCGGCGCACAGGCGCACTTTCAGATGGGGCAGGACCTGTCCGCCCTGCGGGATGAAGGCGTTATGATCATCGGCAGCGGAAACATCGTGCATAACCTGGCAAGAATCCAGTGGGAAGCGGAGAGCGGATTTTCGTGGGCCGAGGAATTTGACGGCTATATTCGGGACAAAATCCAAAAAAGAGAATTCCCCGATGTGGTGGATTACAGAAAAGCCGGTTCCTGCGCCAAAATGGCATTCCCGATGCCCGACCACTTTTATCCCCTGCTGTATGTTCTGGGGGCGTCGAACGAGGAAGATCGGCTGACTGTTTTTAACGAGGATTGTCTGATGGGTTCGCTGTCTATGACCAGCTACCTGTTTCAGCCATAAATGAGAGCGGCCCTGCAAAGCCGTACCGAAAGTGAAAGGAACAATTGTAATTATGGATACCATTAAAATTGTAGGATTTACCGGAAGCCTTCGCAAAGGCTCTTATAATCGCGGCGCGCTGCGTGCGGCCAAGGAACTGCTGCCCGAAGGCGCCGAGCTTGAAATTCTGGATCTTTCCGCGATTCCTTTTTTCAATCAGGATCTGGAGGGCGGCGAGCTGCCGGCCCCTGTGACGGAGTTTAAGAAAAAGGTTGCCGAGGCCGACGCTTTGCTGATCGCGACCCCTGAATACAACTATTCGATTCCCCCCGTGCTGAAAAACGCGCTGGACTGGGCGTCCCGCGACGCCACGAAGCCGCTTTCCGGCAAGCCCACGGCGCTCTTCAGCGTTTCCAGCAGCGCGCTGGGCGGCGCCCGCGCACAGTATCATCTGCGCCAGGTAGCCGTGATCCTGAACCTGAAGCTTTTGAACCAGCCCGAGGTCTTTGTCGCGTTCGCGCGGGAAAAGTTCGACGCCGACGGCAACCTGCAGGATGAGAATACGAAAAAGTATCTGTCCGGCCTCGTGAACGCACTGGTCGATCTGGCCAGGGCGGAGAAATAATTCAGGCCGAAACCCATGCAATTCAGATGGAGAAAGCAATCCATGGAAAACAGCAGCAAACAATTACCGCCCCCCTCGCGGCGAGCACGCAGTCTGCGCGTATCGCTGACACCGCAGGAGCGGGAGCAGTTTGAACGGTACGCGCGGCAGCTTCTGGATCACCCGCAGGTGCTTCAAATGGAGCGTTTTATTCAGCACGGCTCGGTCAGCTGCCTGGAGCACAGCGTAGCGGTCGCCGAGCTCAGCTTCTGGATTTGCCGCAGGCTGGGGCTGCGCGCGGATTTGAACAGCCTGGTGCGCGGCGCGCTGCTGCATGACTTTTTTCTGTACGACTGGCATGAAAAGGCTCCGGACCGCCCCGGGCTGCATGGCTTTACGCATCCCAAGGCGGCGCTGAAAAACGCCGAGCGCCTGTTCCCGCTGAGCGAGCGGGAGCGCGACATCATTGAAAAGCACATGTGGCCCCTCACACTCGGGAGCTGCCCCAGATTCCGCGAATCCGCGGTTGTCTGCGCGGCAGACAAATGTTGCTCCCTGTGGGAAACCTTCTTCTGCCGTTCCACCAGGCAGCCCTGAACAGACAGATGATAATAAAAAAGCGGGCGGTATAACCATACCGCCCGCTTTTTCTATTTTGTCCGCCACTCATCAAAAACACCCGGTCGCCCGAAAGGGCGCACCGAGTGTTTTTCTTTTTTCATTCACACCGTCAATTTCAGGAAAGCGTCCGCAAAGCGGTTTCTTTGCTGCGGGCTTCCAAGCGGCGGGCCCGCGCCCGCTCCTTAATGAGAATTTCACGCAGCGTCTGCAGGCGAAAACGGTTGTAGCGCTGAATGCACACAAACGGCAGATTCCCCAGAAAAATCAACCCGGAGAACACCAGGCCCATCATCCACGAGGAATTGACGATGATAACCACAACCACGCAGATGCAGTTTTTCAGGTGCATCCATTCTCCGCGGCAGGTCTCGAGCATGAACTCATCGATATATTCCGGAGAAACGCGCGTCAGATGCTTTTTCGAGAAGCCGTCTTTTCCAATATACTGGGGGACGCTGTCTTTCCACAACTGAATTTTCAGATAAGTGCGGTACCACCGGCCGTTTTGCTCCCAGCGGAATGCCTGATAACGGTTTTTCGAGGGATCAAACGTCTGCTTCGGCAGTTTAACGCAGGCAAAAAACACCACACAGTGCCACATGGTGATCATCATGACATTCCATACGATCGCGTGAGTCAGAGTAGCATTCTTGAACATAACAATTCCTTCTTCAAAAAATAGCAGCAAGTGCTTTTGGTCAAATCATCCATCATCGAATCGGCTTCAGAAAATCCCACCCCTATTTTTCGGAAGCATTGAGCGAATGATCCTATGCTCTCGGGCGCCAAATCTCTGCTTTCGCTTACGCCAAGAGGATACTAATATCATAGTCTTTTTTACAGCAAAAATGTTAATAAAATATGAACGAAATGTTTCTTCCGGCGCTTTGGGCCGCTATATTGCGGCTTTGCGGCATGGTGTGGTAATATAAGAAAAAAGCGGTTCTTCCATATTCCCCCAAAATGGAAAGGGCGTTCTCAATGAAAATACGATGCCTGCTTATTATGATTGTATGCGCTGTTCTGATTGGTTATCCCTGCCATGTCGCCGCAGCGGCGACAGAATATTTTTCTGCTGCCCTTTCTGCCGAATCCGTTTATCCCGGCGAAACCGTACGCGTAGAGCTTTCGGCGAATTCCGGCGCGCTGGCCGAGGGTGAACAGCCCGCCGCATTCCGTGCGCGGCTGGAGTACGACAGCGCGCGTCTGCATTTTTTGCGGACAGAAACCTCGGATCAAATTCAAAGCGGTGCGTTTCAGTTTTACGACGACGGAGAGAGCGTGACCGGCGTGTATGCCTGCGATGGCCTTTCGGCGCCCAAATTGAACGGCGTGTGCATTACTTTTATTTTTTCCGTACCGGAGGATGCCGACCCCGGCTCCGCCGGCATTGCGGTTCAGATTGACCAAACCGCCGACTGGGCCGAGCGCCTGCTGCCGCAGTACGACAGAGAAGCACAGCTCTCCTTTTCCATCAAGCCCGCTTTGTCGCAAGATGCGAGCCTGCTCAGCCTGGTACCCTCCACCGGCAGGCTGCGCCCCGATTTTTCGTCCGATATCGCCGAATACGAGCTGCGGGTCGGCTCGAATATCAGCTCGGTCAAATTTCAGGCGGACGCGGCGGACGGCGGAGCGGTGCGGATAAACCGGCAGTCGCTGCAGCGGGCGGGCGAAACGACCGAAATCGTTGTGACCGTAACCGCGGAAAATAAAAAGAGCAAGTCGCAGTACCTGATCCGCGTGAACCGGGCCGAGTCACCTGCCTCTGCGGAACCGGAGGAAAGCGCCAAGCCCGCGGCCTCCTCCTCTCCGGAAAAACAAAGCACCGGAAAGCAGACTGCGGAGAAACCCTCCTCCTCTCAGAAAAGCAGCGGCAGCACTTCTTCCAAGGCCTCCGGCAGCAGCTCTTCCAAATCTGCTTCCTCCAAGTCCTCTTCGAAATTCTCGTCCAAAAGCACCTCTCCCCTCGCCGCTGCAAATCCGGGAACAACGGCAGAGCCGGAAGCTGTGCAAACGGGCGGCACAAGGAACCTGTACATCGTCGGCGGACAGACGGACAGCCTGCCAATTTGGATTCTGGCCTGCTGTGTGATGGTTCTGACCGCACTGACAGCCTGGAATGTCTGGAACAACAGAGGAAAGCGTTAACGGGCGGGATTTTTCAAGGCCTGTTTTACAGGTCATCAGTCCAGCAGTTTTTGAGCGGGTGTATCCAGCGAATTGTACCATTGTATGAATGAATAAAAGATCGCCCAATTTTGATGGATTTATTCCGACAATCGAAAAAGTTTCACAGAAACTCTGCGGCGAGGTCGCGAAAAACATCGAGAAAAGGCCGTCCTGTTTCGCAAGAATGCGGTGAACTGCACCAAATTGTGAGGACAGTACAAAAAGGCCCCCGATCGTAGGGTATTCAATTAAGCAACAAACTGGTGTCGCTTTTCGAGCGGTGCCAGTTTTGTCTTTAACAGGATGCGCTGATGGTTGTAAAAACAAATGTATTCATCGATTAATTCTCTGGCTTGTTGAAATGTATGAATCTTCTGCCTGTAGATGCATTCCGTTTTGAGGCAGGAAAAAAAGTTTTCAGCCATTGCATTGTCATAGCAATTTCCGCGTCTTGACATGGATGGCGTAATGCCGTATCTTTGAGTCAGGCAGAAATATGCTTGGGATGTGTATTGAAAGCCTTGGTCACTGTGGAGCTGCAACTCCGCAGTGACATTTTCTTTTCGCTTGGCAAGCCGGATTGTATCCAAAACCAGATTTACCGTCTGCTCTGTACCTGTTTTGTAGGAGACAATGCTGTTGTCATATAGATCCCGGATAATGGACAGGTACAAGACTCCCTGACCTGTATGGATGTAAGAAATATCCGTGACCCACTTTTGGTTTGGCCGCAGGGCAGTGAACTGTCTGTCCAGCAAATTGGGGTATTTGTGCAGTTGTTCTCCCATTTTTCGGTATTTCCGGTAACGGCGGATTTCAGCGAGCAGATCATACTTCTGCATAATGCGCAATACCGTTTTGGGATTCCGGTAAATTCCCCTCTTTTGCAACCAGATATGTACTCTGCGGTAGCCATAAGTTCTTCGGCAGGTTTGTTGGCATTCCGCAATCAGTACAGCCAGAGACTGGTCAAACTGTGGCTTGTTTATTCTTTTGACGTACTCATAGTAGCCACTGCGGGATACCCCAATAAATTGACACATAGTAGTGATTGGATATTTTCCTTTGTGGTGATATATTGCCAAATATTTTACTTGTGGCCTCACTTCCTTCCAGCGAGATGAAGAAAATCCCGCAATAATTCATTTTCCATCTTGAGACGTTTGTTCTCGTATTTGTATTCTTGCAGTGTTACAGCTGGTTTTCGCCCTCGAGACTTTTTCAATGGCTCTGTTGATCTGCTTTTCTTGTTTTCACGCTTAATGATATTCCGAATCGTATAATATGTCTTTCCGTATACTTTCATTAACTCCCGTACTGTTTCCCCTGCTCTATGTCGGGTAATTATCTCATGGACTATTTCTTGTGGTATATTTGGTGTTCCTTTTTGTCTGTGCATAGCGAAGCCCCCAATCGTAGTTATATTATCCTACGATTGGGGGCCTTTTGTCATTGTCCGTTTTTTACGGACTTGTTCAGCGGAACAGGACGGCCTTTTCTGTATCTTAATGATTCAAAAGGAGGCAGTGATGAAATCGGCAGGCAGTCTCACGGCAGCTCAATCAGCATCAGCGGCACGTGCTGCTGGGCGGCGTGCATATCGGTCTCGCCGATCGAGCCCTGCTTGCGCGGGCGGGGCAATGTAATTTTAATGGCACGCGCCGCGTCAAAGCTGCTCAGGGTGATGATCTTCTCCGGATCAATATGGTACAGCTTCGAAACCAGCTCACGGTTGATCACGCCGCTGTCGAGCACCCGGCGGTAATCCTCTTCGTTCTGGAAGATGATATCCATCGTCACTTCGAACGGGCCGGCATTTTTGCTGCGGATGATTTTCGCAATATCCTTTAAATATGTCATGCTACTTCACCTCGATATACTGAATGGGGAACAAGGCGGCCGGATCATCCACCTGCATCAGGTGGTACACGTTGAACGCGCAGACCTCGCCCAGGGGGATTTCCAGCGGGGTGAACGGCAGGCCGATGTTGCCGCTGGTGGCCATTCTGCCCTCATAGGGATTGTGCAGCAGCCCGATACGCGCGCGGTTGCAGACCTCTTGCGCCGCCTGGGGCGTGGGTGCCGCTACCTCTACGATCACGCACAGCTCCTGCGGCACAAAATCAGGGTTCGGCTCCAGATCGCCCATCACGCCGTTTTTGCCGTACACGTGGAAAATCAGCTGGCTGCCCTCGCGCTGCTCTGCGGGCAGGCCGTTCACCAGCTCGCGCACACTGTCGAGGAAGGGATCGATCTGCGAAATCAGAATCGGATCGCGGATACCGGCAACACAGATGCAGCGGTAGCCGCAGCGCTTTGCGCCCTCCAGCTTTACGGTATACGGGTCTGCGGGCCGGAACTGGCTGCCGCTGACCCGCACGATTTTCTCCGTTACCGGCTCAAATTTGGAACCGGACAGGTCGAGCGTTCCGCCCGGGCCGGGCAGCAGGTACGGGTGCGTTTTCTCATACAGCGTGTGCGCGGCCACCGAATAGGGGGTGCAGCGCTCTTTGTCGCCCAGCGGGATCAAATCAAAATACTCCTGATGCAGCTCACCGACCATACACCGGCTCGAGGGCTCGGTACAAAGGCCGCCGCACTCCAGAATTTTGCCCATATGCCACGCCAGCCCTGCGGGGAAGCCATTGTGCAGCGCCATAGCCGCCATGGGTGCCGGGTCGTAGCTGCGGCCCGAAATGATCAGGTTGATTTCCGGATTTTCCCGCAGCACTTTCAGGTACGGTTCCGTGCCCATCTGCGCCACAATCACTGTTGCGTCGTCGACGTCCTGCGCGGTCAGCGGATCCACCGGCCCGCAGGGCTGCACTTTCCCCTCGCCGAGCTTTTTGCGCACGACCTCTTTGTCAATGTCCGCGTAAATCAGCGCCATATTCAGCTTCCATCCGTTCTTATGAGCCAGCTCGCGCGCAATATCCGCAAAAATCTCCACGTGCTGGTTCGTCCCGTCACCGCCCGCGGAGCTGATAAAAACGGGAATATGATGCTCCAGCCCGGCTCGGATGAGAATCTCCATCTCCTCCGTGTAGGCGCTGCGCGTGCAGGTCATGCTGCCCAGTGCCAGCTTTTGCGGGCCGCTGTCGGTAGAACCGGAATCCACCGAGATAAAATCGGGATTCATCGCGAGCCCCCTGTTGAAGCTGTCCAGAGGGAAGCCATACCCCAGCATTCCGCTTGGAACAAGCACCCGAAGCAAGTCTTTTTTCATAAAGGCACCTCGCATTTCATTTAGATGATTCTGAGAAGGAATCAGGTGATGATTTCTTGTTTTTATTCTACTTGACAAAAGAATATCTGTAAAATATTATAATGATTATAAAAATAATAAGTTTTGTCTTATATTAAAACGCTGCTTAAATAGGACAAAATGAAGCCCGCTGTTTCTTTTCCGCTTTGGCCTAAAGAAGAAACAGAACCGTGAAACCAGAGGTGCAAACATGATCAACGAGCGTCAGATGGAGGCCCTGATGACGGTGGCGCGCGAGGGGAACATCACCCGGGCTGCCAAAAAGCTGTATATCTCGCAGCCCGCCCTGAGCCAGATGATTCTCGGCATTGAGCGCGAGCTGGGATCGGCGCTGTTTGACCGCAGCAGCATTCCGCTGCGGCTGACTTACGCGGGGGAAAAATATCTCGCGGCCTGCATGCAGATCCACAGCATTTACGAATCCGTCACACAGCAAATTACGGAGATTCAGGACGGCAGCATCGGACGCATCACACTGGGGATGTCGCTGCATATGAGCATTTTTATGACACACAAAATCCTGCCCCGCTTTTTTACGATGTACCCGAAATTCGATTTGAAGCTGGTGGAGAGCGCACCGCACAATCTGGCAGAAATGGTGCTGGCCGGACAGGTGGATCTGGCGGTCGTATACCTACCGCAGATCAGCGGGCTGAGCTATGAACCGATTGCCAAAGAGCAGATTTACCTGGCGGCGCCGCCGTTTTTTTACCGAAATCTACCGGGCTGCAGCACGGGGGTCAGCAACCGGGCGCTGCATATGCGAGAGGTATATGACGCGCCGTTCATTCTGCTGAAACGGGGACACGGCATGCGCACGCTGGCAGAAAAGATTTTTTCCGACTCCCACTGCATTCCCCGCACGCTGCTCGAAACCGACAGCATCGAGGTCGCCCACCGGCTCGCAAAAGAGAATCTGGGCTTTACATTTGTGCCCTCCACCGCGATTTACTATGGGAATTATGTCAACACAAATGGTGTGTATTTCCCAATTGCGGACAGCATTTCGGAGCGCGAGCTGTTCGTGTGCTTTCGAAAAGACACCTACCGCACCCACGCGCTTGACGCGCTGATCGAGATCATCGCCGACGCGGTGCGGGCAGAATAATTTTGGTAAACTAATAATAATTACGATGACAAGTGCCCGGGCTGCAAAAAGAAAACCTGCAGCCCGGGCACTTGTCAAAATATGTTTTTAATCCAGCCACATTGCTGGAATACCACCAAAGGAAACAATTGCCATATAGCCTGCAATGGCAACAACCACCCACCCCATCGCTGTCATGATCTTGGAGTGTTTATACTCCCCAACGATGTCCTTTCTGTGCGCGGCGATCAGCATAGAGCCCAGGGCCAGCGGCAGAATCAGCGCGTTCAGGGTTCCGGAAAGGATCATTACCTTGACCGGCTGACCGATAAATTCAAAAAGAACGGTGGAAAGTGCAATGAAAGCAACGATCGATCCCCTTTCATGATTATAGATGGTTTTGGACAGGGTTTTCAGGAAGGATACGGAAGTATACGCTGCCCCTACTAAGGAATTCAGCGCCTCCGAGAAAATCAGCACGGCAAAAAGAATGCTTCCGGCAGGCCCCATCACGAATGAAAAAACCGATGCCGCAGGGTTTGAGGGATCCAGTTTGAATCCGGATACAACGGCGCTCAGTGCGGCAAGGAACAACATGATTCTTACAATAGTAGTAAGTACAATGGCGAGAGTTGCATAGCCGCCAACTTTTTTCAAATTTTTCTGCCCCACGATTCCGGCATCCACAAGCCGATGTCCGCCGGAAAAACAGATAAATCCCCCAACTGTTCCGCCGATAAGGGTGACAACAGGAAATAAGGGCAGCTCATTCGGCATAAAAGTCGATTTTAACGCAAGGCCTACCGGCGGGTGGCTGGCAATCCCAAGATAAATCAGCGTAATCAGCATAAAAATCCCGGTTACCTCGCAAAATTTATCCACAACCACGCCGATGCTTTTATATGTAAACACAATGATCCCGATTACTCCGATCACGAGAGAGCCAATTTTGTAATCAAGACCGAACAGGATATTCATGGCCAGAGCGGACGCGGCGTTGTGCGCCAGACAGAAGGCAAGACCGCCGAACGATACGAAAAACGCAATGACATGGCCAAGACCCGGAAGAACCTTATTCGCCACATCCTGAGCCCGAAGCCTGCTGGCCGCAATGATTTGCCATATGTTCAGCTGTGCAAAAATGGATATAAAAGTAACCACCAGAATGACAAACCCAAAAGAATTCCGGTACTGTTCCGTAAAAGTCGTCGTCTGCATCAGAAAGCCCGGCCCGATTGCCGAGGTAAACATCAGGAACGCCGCTCCCAAAAGAGCCGATTGCTGTCCTGTTCCCAAAATGTTCTTCAGCTTTGCCCATAAGTTATTTGCGCCCGCTTGAGCGGTTTCGTCGTTTCCTTCGATATTGGCAGACTGGCTGCGAACATCGTTTTCCTGTTCAACTAAATTTTTACTCATTTCTTCACCCCTAGCTATTTTTCTGGCTTCGTATCCTAAATGATTTGTTCTTTTACCGTCTCGCCTCCTTTTTATTTTCAGACTCCGTTCAGCCTTTAGATCAGCAGCGACTCGGGAACAGAATGAACCATGGTTTTGATTTCCCTGTCGGAAAAGCCCTGTTCAATCAGCAATTCAATGAAATGCAGCATCCCCTCCCTCGGAGTTTCTTTTCCCTTTTGTCCCCTGTCTGTTGCGATAAACACGTGCTCACAGCCCACCAGGCGAATATTGCGCATCATTACCTCCACCGGGCAGGCGCCATCCGCAATATTGATCCAGTCCTTTTCCACCACCACCCCCAGCCCGGCCAACTGCGCCTGAATCTCACCGGGTACAACGGTACGTTCCCACTCCGGGTGTGTCAGAACCGTGTGCACACCCATTCGCCGCGCTTCCTTACACGCGATTACCGACTCCTTTGGGCTGACATGGCCGGTAGCAAACACGGCATGATACCGTCTGACGACCTCCAGCACCTCGTAAACTGCTGGCAGAAGCTTATCATTCTCATCCAGAACAGAAATGCCCGGCCTGTCGAAAAAGTCACCCAGCATATTTCCATATGCCAGACAATTAGCCGCGTCTCGGGTTGGCAGCCATACAAAGCTTGCCCCGAGCTTCAGCGCGCTTTCCGCCGCATATGGATTAAGTCCCCCCGCCGGCCAGTTCAGCACAACGCCGCCATAGGCTTTGGTTGCAAGGCCACTTCGCTTGTTTAGCAGCATGGCTCGCGCAGCGGTGGATTCATAATGGTTTTTGATCAGAATTCCTGCCATTTTTGCTTCACTTGCCTGCTGCAATACCTCTACGTCATCCAGTATTCGTTCGATGTGAGAAGGGGTACTGTGAACATGAAGATCATAGCCTCCTTCCAGTAACTCTGCCGCCTTTCGTTGATAGTACTCCATAAAATAGTCCCCCGATATCGCAATTTTCTATTCATTTCGTGAAGCTTCATTAACAAAATTGTAGCACGGTACGGCCCATTTGAAAAACAAGTATTTCTACATCAGAATCAAAACTTTTACTTGTGTAAGAAGCTCTGGAATCAAATATTCACTTTTTTCTATTAAATGGAAAATCCTTGAAATATCCGGCATTTCGAACTATAATGATCGTAATTTTGAAAAGTTCTTTCGATAAAACCAAATCACGATCAAAAAATCGCACAAGAAAATTTCGCTTCTTCACAAGTTATTTCTTGTGTCTGAAATGTCGGGTTGTGCCGACGGAAGGGAAACTGCGATGAAACAAAGCTTTAAGATTTTTCTTTTGGCCGCCGAAGAGCTGAGCATTAGCCGCGCGGCAAAACGAGCCTACGTAACGCAGCAGTGCGTCAGCGATCACATCAAACGCCTGGAGGAAGAATACGGTGTCCCCCTGTTCGAGCGAAAGCCGAATCTGCACCTGACGGAAGCGGGTGAAACCATGCTCAAAGCCCTGCGAAGCGTACATATTTTAGAGAACAACATGGAGAGAAATATTCATGAAATTGCCGACGGGCGCAGGGGCGCCTTTACCGTGGGGATGAGCACTTCACGCGCGCAGATCATATTGCCGCTGATGCTCAAACGCTATTACGAGCATTTTCCCAAGGTAGACGTTTCTTTCTATGTAAACGATACCGTGATTCTGGAGGAAAAGCTGCTGGACGGTACCATTGATTTGTTTCTGGGGGCCAACGCCTCTTTAAACCCGGTGTTCCACACCATGCCCCTGGCCATTGACCATATGTACCTGATCATCAGCGAAAGTCTGTTTCAGCAGCATTTTGGCAGCAAAGAAATGAAGGAATTTGAACAGGGCGCAGATCTTTCGCGCTTTTCAGAGGTTCCCTTTTCGCTGTATTACGAAACGGGCGCAGTAAACCTGATGATTCAGCAGCATCTAAAGGACTACGGAATTCATTTGTCAAATACCCCTTACCATATCAGCGACTGCGATACGCATATTCTCTTGTGTGCGTCGGGCTTGTGCGCCGCTTTGATCCCCGAAATGCTGTCGCTGCGGATTTACGAGCACAATGCCAAGTGCGACCCGGACAAGTACATCCACATCTTTCCCGTAAAAAACTTTCAATACCCGCTGCGCATCGAGTTGATCTGGCATAAGGATATTCGGCAGCCTTTCTACATCAAAGCCTTCTGTGAAATGCTGCAGGAAGAAGCCAATAAGCTGGTTTCCAGCCATAAATAATTCCTGTACACAGCGTACCTTCGCAGATTCTCATGAACTAAAAAATCGCCAGAAAAGCCCCGCATCACGCGTGATGCGGGGCTTTTTATAAAAATCTATTTTTTAAAAGATCAACCTGCACTTATTCCCTCTCCTCCTGCGGCACAGGAGCCCGGTTCGGCAGAACCGATTCCCACGGCATGCGCAGCACCATCAGCGTAATGATCAGGGCCGCCGCGAGGTTTGAGAACAGGTTGCCCCAGAACACAGAAAGTACACCGAGGTACCTCTCCGTGGCCAGGATGAACAAGTAACGCAGAAGCCAGATGCGCAGGATGCTGATGACCAGCGGGATGCGCGTGCGCCCAAGGCCGATAAATGCGCCCTGCTGCACCATGCAGACGCCAAAGCCGATAACGGAATAAATGTAGATATACAGAGAGGTGCGGGCCATGTCGAGCACCTCCTGGTTGCGGGTGAACAAACCGGTGAGCGGGCCAACAAAGGGAACGATCAGCGCGATCAGCACCACGGCGGTCAGCGCGCTGAATCCACAGGCGATCCACATGCTGCGGCGGGCGCGGTCCTTCTTCCCCGCACCCATATTCATGCTGACCATCGTCGTCACGGTCGGGCCGAACGCACCTGTCATCGCAAAACAGATACTCGTGATGTTGCTGGCAATCCCCTGGCCGTTCAGAACAATCGCGCCGTATTTCTGCACCTCGTTGTTGATCAGATAAAAGCCCAAGTTCATCATCACGCTCGACAGCATCGTCGGCAGGCCGATCCTCAGCAGATCCATGGCGATTTCGCGGTCAAGATGAGCGCCCGGCCATTCGAGCTTTTCCTCCGACTCCCGGACAAACAGCTCGTAAAACATAATCACGCAGACAATCACGTTCGACAGCACCGAGGAGATCACACAGCCGATGATGCCGAGGGGGATCAAATAAATAAAGAGGAAATTGAAGAGGATTTTCAGCAGCAGAAGCAGCAACATCCGCACAAATGTCGCCTCGGGCTGGCCGGCGGCGTTCTTGACGGCGTTATAGACCGCCTCCATAAAATAGAACGGCATCGCGAACGCGTTGAGTACGAGATACAGCCAGACAATATCCGATATTTCCTTCGTGACGATCGCCGAGATCGGAAACGCCAGCAGAATCATCACCGGGATGGAAGCAATGCCAAGCAGGAATGCCAGCAGGATCAATTGAGAGGAAATTTTTTTCCCCTGCACAAAATCACCGCGCCCGTTTGCCTGGCCGATCACCGCCATGCCCGCCGAGCCAAGCCCCTGCGACAGCGCGACGACCATGTTGAGGATCGGCACGCAGTATGTAACTGCGCTGGCCACATATGGCCCCGCAATATTATTGATGAACAGCCCATCCGACAGCGGCATCATGGACTGTACCAGACCCATCATCAATGATGGCATCGCGAGCAGCATCAACGTTTTGGAAATGCCGCTGTACAAAATCATGTCGCGTCTTTCACTGGTGCTTGTATTTAAAAAAGATATTTTCATGCGCATCCGTCTTTCTGTATCCAGCAACAATCACACTTTAGGGGTACCTGATACTGATTGCCCACTGAACAGCAAAAATAAAGCTTTGGTTTCTCCTGTTTGATGGAAGATCAGTAGGATTTCGGCACCCGATTATACGAATGGTTTTATTGTAGAGGAATTTTACAGGAATGTAAACCTCTCTTTACCAGAAAACAACATACAAAGTAATCCGATAAAAATAGTCAGGCCGCTGAAAATGACGGAAAGCAGGCTGCAAACGCTGAAAAGAAGGGAGCGTACTTGTTGCATATGACCGAACTGCCAGAGTATAGCTATTCATTCCGCGTTTCTCATCGCTTTTTTGGCAATTGGAAACTTT
The DNA here is from genome assembly GCF_000277625.1 of Clostridium sp. MSTE9. Lineage (NCBI taxonomy): Bacteria > Bacillati > Bacillota > Clostridia > Eubacteriales > Clostridiaceae > Clostridium > Clostridium sp. MSTE9. The sequence goes on along the minus strand of NZ_AKFU01000034.1, from coordinate 63,466 downwards.
TTTCTTTTTCCCGCATAAGCTGGCTATGAATCATCGAACGGCCCGGTCATCAGACTCCCCAAACAAAGGCTGCCGCACGAAATCGTGTAAACCACCAAAAAAATCAATTCAGGCAGTATAATTTTCGCTTTTGATGCGAATACTTTTTTGTTACGGAGCATTGACAGCCGGTAATCCGTTTGTTATAATTACTCGTATGAAAACAGTAATGGCGCTGTAGGTACTTAGGATACCTGCAGCGTTTTTTTGTTTATCAACCCAAAAGGAGGCAGCCGTATGAGTAAGATTCCGGAGATTTTTGGAAGCTTGGTATTTAACGAAAGTGTTATGAAAGACAGGTTACCCAAGGATACTTACAAGGCATTAAAGAAAACAAGAGACGAGGGGATTCCTCTTGATGCTCAAGTGGCGAATGTTGTTGCGAACGCCATGAAAAACTGGGCAATAGAAAAAGGAGCAACACATTATACCCATTGGTTCCAGCCCATGACGGGCATCACCGCCGGCAAACACGACGGCTTTATCAGCCCGACCGGCGACGGCAGGGTGATTATGGAATTCTCCGGCAAAGAGCTCATTCAGGGCGAGCCGGATGCTTCCAGCTTCCCGAACGGCGGTATCCGCGCCACTTTCGAAGCCCGCGGCTACACCGCGTGGGACCCGACCTCTGACGCGTTCATCAGAGACGGCTCCTTGTTTATTCCGACTGTATTCTGTTCTTACGGCGGAGAAGCTCTGGACAAAAAAGCGCCGCTGCTGCGCTCGATCTCTGCTTTGAACAAGCAGGTGATTCGCGTATTAAAGCTGTTTGGCCACGACGATGTAAAGAGCACCAGCGTTACCGTCGGCCCCGAGCAGGAGTACTTCCTCGTTCCTGAGGAAAAGTTCCTGCAGAGAGAGGATCTGGTATATACCGGCCGCACCCTGTTCGGCGCAAAGCCGCCCAAGGGCCAGGAGCTGGATGACCATTACTTCGGCGAGCTGAAGGTCACGGTTGGCGATTTCATGAAAGAGATGGATGAAGAGCTGTGGAAGCTCGGCGTCTTGAGCAAAACAAAGCACAACGAGGTTGCCCCGGCGCAGCATGAAATGGCTCCCATTTTCACCCACTGCAGCCAGGCTACCGACCAGAACCAGCTGACGATGGAAGTGATGAAAAAGGTCGCCGCCCGCCACGGGCTGACCTGCCTGCTGCACGAAAAGCCGTTTGCACGCATCAACGGCAGCGGCAAGCACAACAACTATTCCATCTCTACCGACACCGGCATGAACCTGCTGGATCCCGGCGATTCCCCGACCGAGAACGCCCAGTTCCTGCTGTTCCTCACAGCGATCATCAAGGCGGTCCACGAGCATCAGGATCTGCTGCGCATTGCCGTAGCAGATGCCGGCAACGACCATCGCCTGGGCGGCAACGAAGCACCTCCCGCCATTGTCTCCATCTTCATCGGCGAAGAACTGGAAAATGTTCTGAATGCGATTGAAGACGGTACCGAATATAAGGCCAAGGGCCGCCGGTTTGTGAAAATCGGTGCGGATATTCTCCCCCCCATCCGCAAGGATTCCACCGACCGTAACCGCACTTCTCCCATGGCGTTCACCGGCAATAAATTTGAATTCCGTATGCAGGGTTCCTCCAGCTCGATCGGATGTATCAATATTATGCTGAACACCATCATCGCAGACGCGCTGGCTGGCTTCGCGGATGAGCTTGAGAAAGCCGACAACCTCCCCGATGCGCTGACCGATCTGATTCGCAAGACACTCAAGGAACACAAGCGGATTGTCTTCAACGGCAACAACTATTCCGCAGAGTGGGTTGAGGAAGCCGCGCGTCGTGGTCTGCTGAACCTGAAGAGCACTCCTGAAGCGCTGGCTTACTACCCCCGCAAGGAAAATGTTGAGCTGTTTGAGCGCCAGGGTGTACTGACGGAAACCGAGCTGAAATCCCGCTATGAGATCATTCTGGAGAAATACATCAAACAGGTTCACATTGAGGCCCTGACGATGCTCGAAATGATCCATAAGGATATCCTCCCGGCTGTCAGCTCCTACACCGGCGATCTGAGCGCACAGGCGATCAACAAGAAGAACCTTGGAATCGACTGCGCTCTGGAAAAGGCACAGATCGAAAAGCTCAGCGCCCTTTCCGCGAAGCTGTTTGAAGCGGCCGACAGTCTGCAGAAAGCTGTAGATCACACGGAAGAGTCCGGCGATTTCCTCAAGGAAGCCAGATACTACCGCGAAGAAGTGCTGTCCCGCATGGAAGCGGCCCGCGAAATCGCGGACGAAATGGAGCTTCTGGTGGGCAGAACCTACTGGCCCTTCCCCACATACGGCGAGTTGCTGTTCGGCGTAAAATAAATTCAATTGCCGTCTGCCCCTCATACGCGGGGCCTTGCGACCTCATAAAAAGCGAAGTGACCTCCGGACGTTTTCGTTCGGAGGTCTTTCGTTTTTATGTTTTTTTATGAAAGTGATTTTATTCCAGGCGGGTTGGTTTTTTATAATTTTTTCATGATGTGCGTATCGAAGCCGCTTTCCCCATACAAAACAGGACAGTCCGCGCAGCTGCGCGGACTGTCCTGTTTTGGTTCCGGCTCGGGAAACCGGAGCAATATTATATTGGAGGAAAAGCAAATCAACCCTTTACACTGCCCAGCGCGACACCGCGCACGATGAATTTGGAAAGGCAAAGGTACACGATCACCACCGGGAAAATCGCCAGTGCGATCAGCAGATATACCTGCCCCATATCGAACTTCATAAAATCCGCGCTGCGCAGCTGCGCGATCAGGATCGGCATTGTCAGCTTCTTTTTGGAATCGAGGATCAGCGCCGGCAGAAAATAGTTGTTCCACGAGCTGACAAAGGTAAAAATCGCCTGCACGGCGATGGCCGGCTTCATCATGGGGAGCACAATGCGGTTAAAGGCGTAGAACTCGCCCGCTCCGTCGATCCGCGCGGCCTCAATCACCTCCAGCGGCAAAGAGCTTTTCATGTACTGGATCATGAAGAAGAACACGACCGGTGAGGCGATCGCCGGAACCGTCAGCGGAATGAACGAATCCTTGAAGCCCATGCTCGCCATCAGGCGGACAAAGCCCAGGGCCGTAACCTGCGTGGGCACCATCATCACCATCAGGATGCACGAAAACGCGGCCTGGTTCAGCCGGAACCGGTACGCATGAATTCCAAATGCCGTCATGGTAGAGAAATACGTGGCAAACACTGCCGACAGCGACGCCACCAGCAGGCTGTTCATCAGGCCGCTGAGCACCGGCAGATTCGCGTTATGCATCAGGTTTGTAAAGTTGGCCCCCAGCGAAGCGCCCGGGAAAAAGGAAAAGCCTTTTTGAATATCCGGATGCGAGCGCGTGGCATTGATGAACAAAATATAGAACGCAAACAGAGAAAGGAACGTCAGAAAAAGCAGAACCAGATACGCGATGCCGCGACGCAGACGCAGTACGCCCAGATTTTCTCTTGCGGCATTGTCTTTCATTTTCCAGCGCCTCCCTTCGGCTGTCTTTTCTCACGGATGCTGAAGTACACAATGACGCTCAGCACGGCGGAAACCACAAACAGCAGCACCGAAACAGCGCCTGCCATGCCCACGTTTTCACTGAATAAATGCTTATTCAGGTACATGACCAGAGTCAGGCTCGTGCGGTTGGGATTGCCGTTGCCGTTGGTCAGAATCTGCGGCACGTCGAACATCTGGATGCCGCCGATCAGCGAAGTAATCAGCACATAGACAAGGATAGGGCGAATCAGCGGCAGAGTGATCTTCCGAAAGGACTCGAACGCCGTAGCCCCGTCGATCTCGGCCGCCTCAAACAGTGCCGTATCAATCCCGAGGATCGCCGCCATCAGCAGAATCGTGGTGTTGCCGTACCACATCAGAAAGTTCATCAGGGCTACAAGCCCCCGGGTGCTCCACACATTTGCAAGGAATCGGTAGGGGGACTCCATCCCCATGGAGATTAAAATGCTGTTGACCGGCCCGGAATCGGAAAACAGGGTGAAAAACAGCATGGAAAACGCCGCAGCCATAATCAGGTTGGGCAGATAGATGACGGTTTTAAAGAATCCGGCGGCACGCAGATGCAGGCGCAGGTCGGTAAACCAGACCGCCAGCAGCAGAGAAAAGATGATCTGCGGCAAAAATCCCATCAGCCAGATGATCGCGGTATTGCCCGCGTAAGCGGCCAGGTCGCCGTCGAAAAAAAGGGTACTGTAATTTTGCAGCCCCACGAATCGGGGGCCAACCTGGGTCAGACCCACCCAGTAATTTTCAAAAAAGCTGTTATAAAAGGTAGAGATCAGCGGAACCAGTGAGAATACGGCAAACGCCAGAAAGAATGGGGCGATAAAAAAATATCCCCATTTGGAATAGCTTACGCCCTTTGTTTTCTTGTTTGCACCGTTTGACGCGGGATACTGCTGCGAAGAAGACGCTTCGGGTTTGGTTAACGTGGTGCCGGGCATAGAGTATCACCTCAAATCGGGGGATTGTAGAAACACAGGCCCCCGGCCCCAGGGAGCGGGAACCCGCTCCCTGAAAGGGAGGACGCCTGGTGGGACAGTTGAAAGAGTATGAGAAAAATCAGGAGGCACGCTTCAGATTCGGGTATTTTTCAATGATGGCCTTATAGAAGTTATCCAGCGCCTGATCTTTCGTGACGTTGCCGTCAAAGTAATCCTTGAACGCCTTCTGGAATTCTTCCGTCATGCCCTGATCGTACTTGGAGATATTCTTCATATTGATCTTCGGAGCCGCCTCGGCAAACAGGGCAATGTGGTTCTGGCCGCCCAGGAACGCGGATTTGTAATCGCTCTTCGCCAGCTCGCCCATCGCGGTCTGGTTGTTGGTAAAGTCCTCGGTATCCTCAGTGATCTTTTTCATGGTGGCCGCATCGCAGGTCAGAGTTTTCATGACGTCGCGCACGAGATCGACGTTATCGCTGCCCTTGGCTCCGCAGATCCAGCTTCCGCCCCAGTAGTAGTTCGCCGGGCCCTGGCATACCGCATAATCGCCGTAAACGCCGTTGCCCACCTCCGCTTTGCCGCCCTCCGCCACAGGAGTGGCCAGCGAGTTGCCTAGCAGTGTAAAGTTGATGCCCCAGGTGGAATAGAAGAAGCCGAACACCTTGCCGTTCGGGCCTTGGTCGGCGCCCCACTCGGGAGCCCACAGAGAGGTCTTATTATTGTAGTTCTTATCGGTGAATTCCTTGGTCTGATCGACCCACTTCATCATAATGGGATCAATATGGATCGTATCGTTCGCATCCACCCACGGAGACGTGATATTGTTCGCGAAGGTACGATAGGAATCATCGTAACCGGAAAGCATTTTGTAGCCCTTGTCAGCCGCGGTCTTTGCAACGGCGTTGAATTTATCCCAGTCGCTCAGGGCCTGCTGCACCTTTGCGGTATCATCGGAACCCAGAATATCCTTGGCGATCGAGCGGCGATAGGCAAAGAGACCGGGAGTGGCCTGCCAGGAAACCGCTTTGAGCTTACCATTGCTGTCGGTCGCGATATCCTTGGTGTACTGGTACTGATCCTTCAGGTCGTCGTCGCTCAGGCCGACATCACCCTTCACGTCCAGTGTATAATCGGAATCGACATATTTAAGCGCGTAGTCTGCTTCAATCAGGAAAATGTCGATCTTGTCGGCTGCGGAATCCTGTGCTTTCAAGTCCGCATCCAGCTTGTTCTGGTAAGCATTGTTTTCATTTGGAGTGATAACCCACTCCACGTTAATGCCCTCCGGCAGCTTGCCGGCATCTTTAAAGTAGGTGTTGAAGCGATCCTGGAATTCGGTATTCCATCCGTAAATGCGTAGGGTTTTGGCGGAATCCGTATTCGCAGCCGGGGCGGAAGACCCTGCTGGGGCTGCCGACGAAGCGGGTGTGGTGTTGCTGCCGCAGCCCGCCGAAGAAACCAGCATCAAAGATGCCAGCAGGGCAGCCGTGGCTTTTTGGAATGATTTCATAACATAGCTCCTCCTTAAAATAATGCGTTTTTAACCTTTCTAAAAAGGGAAACTGACACAACACAAAGAGGGTTCTGCATTCCCCGCACCCGCCGAGAGCCTGAAGTTACATTTTTCGAACCGAGCTGCCGGGAATCAGGTGCCCCGCCACCATCACCTGCTGGGGGATGGCCAGCTTGGGGCGTTCAATCGCCTCAACCAAACGAGCCGCGGCTTCACGCCCCAGCACGCCGGTATCCTGCCGCAAGGTGGTAATCCTGGGGCGCAGAACCTGCGAAAGATAAATGCCGTCGTATCCGGCCACGCTGATATCCTCCGGGATATGCAGGCCGTGGCGCTCGATCTCGTTCATGCCGCCGATGAAGGAAAAATCATCGGGATAGAGAATGCAGGTGGGCCGCTCCGAAAGCTCCAGCAGCTCTCGCGTGGCCAAACCGCTGGACTTGGGATCGTGGTACAATGCGTCCTTTACGTACTCGTTCGGCACCTCAATCGAAAGCTCCGCACACGTGCGGTAAAAGCTTGCGAGGCGCTTCTGAGTGACCGACGTGTCTTCACCGTGAATATACGCGATGCGCCGGTGCCCGCACTGGTAAACATACTCCACCAGATCACGGATTCCCTGCACATTGTCTGACAATATGGCGGTGCGGCCGTTAAACACATGGTCGATGGTAACCGTGGGGATTTCGCTTTTCACCAGCTCGATCACCATTTCGTCGCTGAAATCCACGCTGGCGATCACAACGCCGTCGCACCCCCGGTATTTGCAGTGCTCGTAATAGCTCATGGAGGCCGAGCCGATGTTGCGGCTGATGAAGGTGATGTCGTACCCCAAGCGCTCCGCTTCCACTTTAAAGCTTTCGAGCACCGCGGAGAAGTACTCATGGGTCAGTCCGCTGCAGGTTTTGTCTACGAACAAAACGCCCAGATTATTGGTCCTTTTGGTTTTGAGCGAACGGGCCGCGGCATTGGGCAGGTACCCCATTTCGCGGGCGACGTTCCGAACGTACTCGCCGGTGCTCTCGCTGATATCCTTATGTCCGTTCAGCGCCTTGCTGACCGTTGCGCGGGAAACACCACATTTTTCAGAAATATCCTTGATCGTGACCATAGTATGGATCCCTCCGCCTCAGATTCTGGGATCATTATAAAGGATTTTCAGAATCGGGGCAAATGGTTACTTAATCGATTTCTGAGTTCATATTACCACCACTCTGACGTTATTTCAATAGATTTTTGAAATATTTTTTCTATTTTTTGTGATAATGTTTAAACAGAAGAGGGCGAAGTCTAGTGAAATCCGTGTTTTTTCTAGTGAAACCGTTTAAAAAATCTCAAAAACCAGAATACGTTTTCGTGATGAATTATTCACATTGGAAAAGATCGCGGTCAGAAATTGTTGAAAACATGAGATATTTTGTGCCTTTCCAATTTGCTATTGCTTTTTTTCTGTAGCAGACCTATAATATCAATATACTTAAACGATTTCGTAAATTGATGTTAATCACTTACCTAAGCAGCCCAAATCAGGGCTTCGGCCTGCTGACAGACGATGAGATCCTTCACTTGGCAGCTACAGTGATTGCAATGCACTTTTGAAGGCTGATTTGAAAACTGATGATATGAGGATGGAGCGCCATGAAATACGGTTACTTTGACGATAACGCCAGAGAATATGTGATACAGACCCCGGCCACTCCCCTGCCGTGGATCAACTACCTGGGGAACGACGGCTTTTTCAGCCTGATTTCCAACACCGGGGGCGGCTACAGCTTTTACCGGGACGCCAAGCTGCGCCGTATCACCCGTTACCGCTACAACGAGGTACCCGCAGACATGGGCGGGCGGCGCTACTACATAAAGGACGGCGGCGATCTTTGGAGCCCCGGCTTTCTTCCGTGCAAAACGGAGCTGGAGGATTACCGCTGCCGCCACGGTCTCGGCTACACCGTACTGGAGGGCCGGCGACACGGAATCTGTACGGAGCTGACCTGCTTTGTGCCGCTGGGAAAGCCGTGTGAGGTCAATCTTCTTCACCTTGAGAATACGGGTGACACAGAGAAAACGATTCAGCTATACAGCGCGCTGGAATGGTGCCTGTGGAACGCGGTGGACGATGCGCAGAACTTTCAGCGGAATTTGAGCATCGGCGAAGTGGAAGTGGACGGCAGCGTGCTGTACCACAAAACAGAATACCGCGAGCGCAGAAATCACTATGCTTTCTATGGAGTGAATGCTCCCATCAGCGGGTTTGACACAGACCGGGAGCGCTTTCTCGGGCAGTTTGGCTCGTGGGAGACCCCAGCGGCAGTTAAACAGGGCGTCAGCTTCGGGAGCATCGCCAGCGGGTGGTACCCCATCGCTTCCCACCGCATCGATCTTGTTCTGCAGCCCGGCGAAAACCGCGAGCTGATTTTTGTACTGGGCTACGCGGAGCTGCCGCCCGAAGAAAAGTGGGAAGCGCCGGACGTGATTCAGAAAGCGCCCGCGCGCCGTTTGATGGAGCAGTTCGCCCGCCCGGAGCAGGCCCGCGCCGCGCTCCGGGAGCTTGCGGAGTACTGGGACACCCTTTTAAGCCTCTTTTCCCTTGAAAGCGAAAACGATCAACTGAACCGCATGGTGAATGTGTGGAATCAATATCAGTGCATGGTAACGTTCAACATGAGCCGCAGCGCCAGCTATTTTGAGAGCGGAACCGGGCGCGGCATGGGCTTTCGCGACAGCTGCCAGGATTTGCTCGGATTCGTTCACCTGATCCCCGACCGTGCACGCCGGCGCATTCTCGATATCGCCGCCATTCAGTTTGAAGACGGCAGCACCTACCACCAATACCAGCCGCTGACCAAGCGCGGCAACGCCGATGTCGGCTCCGGTTTCAACGACGACCCGCTGTGGCTCGTGGCCTGCACCGCAGCTTACCTGCGCGAAACAGGAGACAGCAGTATCTTAAACGAGCCGGTGCCCTTCAACAACCGCGCGGGCTCGGAGCAGACGCTGTTCGAGCATCTGCGGCGCAGCATCACCTATACATTCAATCACCTGGGGCCGCACGGCCTGCCGCTGATCGGCCGTGCCGACTGGAACGACTGCCTGAATCTGAACTGCTTTTCGGAGGAACCGGGCGAAAGCTTTCAGACCACCCAGAATTTTGATAGCGAGACAGCGGAAAGCGTTTTGATCGCCGCCATGTTTGTAAAATACGGGCGCGAATACGCGGAACTCTGCCGCCGTTACGGCGACGCGGAGGAGCAGCGTTTCGTGGAGCAGCGCGTGCGACAGATGGAAGCCGCCGTGCTGGAACACGGCTGGGACGGCGAATGGTTTCTGCGCGCCTACGACGCCGAAGGGCAAAAGGTGGGCAGCCGCGAATGCGATGAGGGTAAAATTTATATCGAGCCGCAGGGCTTCTGCGTGATGGCAGGCATCGGCGCACGGCAGGGGTTGGCTCCACAGGCGCTTAAAAACGCCCGCGAGCTGCTGGGCAACCGCTTCGGCGTGGAGCTGCTGGCCCCCTGCTACACCAGCTACCACAAGGAGCTGGGCGAAATCACCAGCTACCCGCCCGGATATAAAGAAAACGGTGCTGTGTTCTGCCACAACAATCCGTGGTTCAGCATCGCCCACACCGTTTTGGGCGACGGTGAAAACGCGTTCGACCTGTACCGCAGAACCTGCCCCGCGTGGGTGGAGGAATCCAGTGAGATTCACCGCACGGAGCCTTACGTATACAGCCAGATGATCGCCGGGCGCAGCGCGCCACGGTACGGCGAGGCCAAAAACAGCTGGCTCACCGGAACCGCCGCATGGGCGTTTGTCAACATCAGCCAGGCGATCCTTGGAATTCAGCCGGACTTCGACGGCCTTCGGATTCACCCCTGCCTGCCGCAGGAGCTTACGCACTACCGGGTGACCCGAACCTTTCGCGGCACCGTATACCATATTTCGGTACGGCGCGCGCAGGCGGGTGAGTCTGCCGGAATTTCAATAGACGGCCAGCGCCTTTCCGGGGAACTGATCCCCCATCGGCCCGGCCAGAGCGAGTGCACCGTTGAAGTGATTCTGCCATTATAAAGCCATGTCACTTAAAAAAGTTGCTGATTTCTTCCCCCGCCTGCGGCGGGGGAAGAAATCGCCCAACCTGATATCAAGCCATCAAAAGGGAACGAACGATCAAGTGAGGTGCCTATGGAATTTCCGAAACAGTTTGTCTGGGGAGCCGCAAGCTCCTCCTACCAAACAGAGGGTAACCGCTCCGGGCGCGGCGACAGTATCTGGGATGAATTCTGCACCCGTCCCGGGGCCATCCGGAACAACGAGACGGGCGACATCGCCTGCGACGGCCTGCGGCGCTTCCGCGAGGATGTACGCCTTTTAAAGCAGCTTGGTCTTTCCGCCTACCGGTTCTCCCTCTCGTGGCCCCGCATTTTCCCCGACGGGCGCGGCGAACCGAACCGCGCGGGCCTCGATTATTATGATGATCTGATCGATCTGCTGCTGGCCGAAGGGATCACCCCTTATGTCACGCTGTACCACTGGGATTTGCCCTTGGCACTGGAACGACAGGGCGGCTGGCGCAGCCGCGAAACCGCGCTGGCATTTGCAGAATATGCAGGCTTTGTGGCCAGGCATTTTGCAGGGCGGGTGCGCCATTACTGCACGTTAAACGAGCCCCAGTGCTTTATCGGGCTGGGCTATGGCACGGGAGAGCATGCCCCGGGCGTATGCCTGGAGGGCTCCGAGCTGTTCGCCTGCGCCGCCAACGCGCTTTTGGCGCACGGGCTGGCCGTGCAGGTCATCCGACAGAAAAGTGAAGAGCCCGTACAGATCGGCGTCGCCTCTACCGGCAAGCTGTGCTACCCTTTGCACGACACCGCCGAAAACCGCGCAGCCGCTGAACGAGCCTCTTTTCTTGCGGAGGGGGATCGGTGGTGGTTCAGCCACACCTGGTTTCTCGACGCCATTCTCCTCGGCTCCCTCCCGCCCGAGCTGCAGGCGCTCGCCAACAGCATTCCGCAGGAGGACTGGGCAATCATCCGTCAGCCGCTGGATTTTTTGGGTGTGAACGTCTACAACGGGACTCAGGCGGATGAGCGCGGAGAGTGCGCAGATCGGATTCCGGGATTCCCGCGCACCGCGCTGAAATGGCCGGTCACACCGCAGGTGATGCGCTACGGCCCGCGCTGGCTGTACCGGCGATACCACCTGCCAATGTACATTACCGAAAACGGACAGTCCTGCAACGATCGGATTTTTCTCGACGGAAAGGTGCACGACCCCGACCGCATCGATTTTCTGCACCGCTACCTGCTCGAGCTGCGCGAATGCTGCGCCGAGGGCGTACCGATCAAGGGATATTTTCACTGGAGCCTAACCGACAACTTTGAATGGAACAACGGCTACGACGAACGGATGGGCCTTGTGTATCTGCACTATCCCACCCAGCGCCGCATCGTAAAGGATTCCGCCGAGTGGTATGCCCGTACCGCACAGACGAACGGGCGGCTTTTGTAGCAGGCTTTCAGCCTTTCTCCAATGACATCTCCATTTCTCCTGATCCCGATATAGATTCGCCCGGTTCATCTGGGCCGCAGTAACCCCCAGGCACAGATCACACTCTGTGCCTGGGGGTTACTGCCTTGTGAACAAAAAAACATTCTGATTCCTTTTCCGTTTTAAAAAAGAATCCATCCGATTTTCGCTGAAATGCCCCTCAAATCGGTATGTTTTTTGTCTGCTTTCAGAAGAAAAGAAAAAGAATTTCAAATCCGTTCATGAAATCCAGGTTGTATTTTTTTCCGGTTTTGTGCTATGATAAGTCCAATTTACTTTTCAGAATGATAACGACCGGAGGCTTCTGTACCATGGATATCTCTACCCACAAACGGCGCAAGCTTCTTCCTGCGGCTGCAGCCGTTCTTTTCAGTTTGTCGGTTTTTTCCGCCACCGCTTTCGCGACCAGCAACATCCCCCCGCAAGGGCAGGAGATCAACGCTGGTGTTTCGCAGGGCACTCAAGGCACTATAGACGATGCGCCGCAACCGCCCGATGTCTCTAACGGCGCTACTGATCCAAGCAGCGGTGGGCAAACTGATCCCGAATCCTCAAACGGCGGCGGGGACAACCAGAACTCCTCCGATACGAACGGGCAAAGCAGCTCCGGCACCGATCAAAGCGGCGGAACCGAGAGCGGCATCACAAGCAACCCCGACGAAACGATAAGCAGTCAGCCGGCTGAGGAGCCCGGTGAAACAGAGAGCTCCTCCAGACCCACCAGTCATGAACCGTCCTCCTCCAAGGCACCGGTGTATGTTGCACCGCCCGCGGGCGTGGCCTCTGCTGACCCAGACAGCCGCGCGCCCACCGACTTTACCTCTGACGATTTACAGGGTCTGCTTTCCGGCGCGGGCAGCGGCCTTGCCAGCACCGACGGATTTTTGAGAGAGGATACGCCGACAAACGGCAGCTCCTCCGGCGGCACTTCGAGCCTGCTTCTCGGCGGCATCGCACTGATTCTCGCCGGTGTGGCCGGTGTGGTTCTGTTTGTATACCGCCAGTTCTTCCTCAATAGAAGGCGTTCAGCACCTGCCGGCGTTACCGGCCCGCTGCCCGCCATCCCCATGCCGAAGCCCGCTCCCAAAAAGGCTCCGTCTGCTCTTCCCCAGGCACTCGACGAAGGCATTGAGCCCACTGCTCAGGCACAGCCCCAAGAAATCCAATCACCAGTAGAGGCTCCCAACCTGCCCTCCGGCGAATATACCGATATCAGCTCCGGTCGAACCAGCGGCCCCGACCGCGACGGCTTTGACTGGGATAAGTTCTTTAAGAACATTCCGCCGGAAGATTCTCCAAAACAGTAGAAAAAGCACCATTTTATGGAGCAAATTGTTTCTAATTCGTGAACAATCTGTAAAGTTTTTTCGTACCTGCTTTACCTTTGGAACTTTTTTGGGTAAAATAATTACAATTATGTTACACTAATAAAAAAGTTTTAACTTTTCCAAAAAAGATATTCCAAAGAGGAGAATCTAAAATATGAAAAAAGCACTTTCAGCCCTACTGCTGGTGTGTGCCATAGGATTTTCTATGGGAGGCTGCTCCGGAGTCAGTTCGAGCTCCTCTTCTCCCACGGATCCGTCCTGGAATACAGTACGGACAAAAGATACACTGGTCGTAGGTGTGGAAGAAAATTTTGAGCCGCTGTCTTTTTACGATAAAGACGGAAACCTGACGGGATTTGCTGTAGAGAGCGCCCGCGAGGTAGCGCAGGAACTGGGTGTTGCGGTCGAATTTAAAACACTTTCCCCCTCCAAAGCCCAGCAGGCCCTGAACAATGATGAGATCGACTGCTTCTGGAGCAGTTACAGCAAACCCACCCAACAGAGCGAATTGTCGAACCTGACGTTTGGTTACATGAAGAGCAGTCAGGTTGTGTTCGCACTGGCTGACGGCCCGCTGAATAATCTGGCCGACCTGAAAGGCCAGCGGGTTGGCGTAAAGGAAGGCTCCGGCGGCCAGCAGGCGGTAGAAGCATCCACCGCATTCAAGAGCTGCCTGGCGCAGCTGGGAACGTATCAGGATTACGCCCAGGCCAAGAGCTCTCTGGACAGCAAAAGGATCAGCGCCGTGATCATGGACGAGGTCTCCGCTGAATATTATCTGAAGCAAGCGCCCGAGCAATACCGTATTTTGGGACAAACCGGGTCTGACCCCGCCGAAACGCTCGAAACCGGAAATTATTCCGTTGCGTTCCGAAAGGCAGACGAAAGCCTGACCGTTAAAGTGCAGGAAGCGCTGAATGAACTGTCTGAAGACGGAACGATTTCAAAGCTTTCAAAACAATGGTTTGGAACAGATTTGTCCGCCGCTTCTTCAACCTTATAAGGGCTGGACAAGCTCTGAAAAAGCAGAGAACCCCTGTGCTTTACGCACAGGGGCTTTTTTATTATCTCTTCTCTCGCCTGTTTTCTCCGCCGTTTGCAGGCATAAAAAACGCCGGATTTCTCAAATCCGGCGCACTTATTCCAAATGTGACAATTTTTCGCATCTTTACAATTTATCTTGCAATCTAACCCAAAAAATGGTAAGCTGTACCCGTAAGGTACAATTAAGTGCAAAGCGGGGAGAGGTGCACCACCACCCATCCCCTGCTACGGAGAGTAGGCCTCCATAACAACAGCTTTTGCTGCGAATTGCAGACACAATTATAACCCATTTTGCCCCTTTTGTACAGGGGCAGGGTGAGGAGAAGGGATATATCGGGGGTTCTTCTCACTTTCGTGGAATTGTGTATTGCACTTAAATGGTAGCGCTGTGTTATGGAAGCATCCCTTTTGCCGGGGGATTCCGTAATACGCGCTTTTTTGCTGCCTTACAGACAGGGCAAAGCGGGGCCGTTTTTATAAATTCAAATTTCAACCATCATTCCCAATGATTGATTTGCTTCTCTGTGAAACCGCGGGCCTCTCCCCAGAGCTGTGGTTCCGGCTCCGTCGCGCCGTTGTCTGTAAGAATGCAATTCGCCGCACAAATCATCCTGTGCGGCTGATCGGCCTTTGGCCGAAAGCGCCATCCCTCGTTTGAGGGATGGCGCTTCTTTTTTGAGCGGGCTGATCCTGCAGCAGGTTAAACCTGCACATACGTCGCGGCAGGCTAAGCCTACGCGTACACCGCAGGGAAGTGTAGAGAAAAGTCCGCGCTTCGCGCTCCATTGTCGCGCGTGCGCGGGCTGTTTTTACACGGAATCAACCTTCTATCTGTAATCATTATTTTTGTCTTTACGGGTTCCCCGCATGAATTCTGCTGGCGCAGGGCTTGCCCCTCATGCCGGGGCGGGCACTTACTTTCGTGAAAGGACAAAAGTAAGCAAAGGCCTTCCAAAGGACACCTTTGGAATCCGTTTGGGGAACGGTTTCTAATAGTGTAAACGAAGACTACTTTAAAGGCGCTCCAATGAAAATGTCCACTCTCCTAGCAACAGCAAATCAAAAGCTTAGTGCTTTCATCCGTCGGCGGTCATTTTCAGAGCGCCCTCGTTGGCTCGCAGCTTTTGGAATGTGGCTTCGCCGCATTCTTTCGTTGGTTTACAGAGTGCTTCCCGTACCATTTGCAGACGCTCAAGCTTACCTTACACACTCGTTTCACACACAGGCTGTGCCTATACGTGAAACAGAACCAGAGCGGGAGCTTCTCATGGTTTCCAAAGGCAGCGCCTTTGGTTGCCCTGAGGGGATTCCAAGCGGGAAAGAATCGAAACTCTCCCCTTTGGCAAGTCTTTGCTTAACGCCACCTCGTTTCGAAAGTAAGTGCCCGCCCCGGCACGAGGGGCAAGCCCTGCGCCAGCAGAAGGTATACGGGGAACCCGTAAAGACAAAGTCTAATTTTAAAAGCGATTATTAAAAAGGCTGTTTCCGTACGGAAACAGCCAGCGCACGCGTAGCGAATGAAATGCAAAACGGAAGCTGTTCTTTGAGCTTGCACACAACGTGCATGCAGACTGAGTTTACGCCCGTGACTTATACGCAGGTTTAACGCGTCAGTTTAAGAGACACGCCCTGAAATAAAGTAAAATCTCCCCAAAAAAACATTAAAATAAAAAGCCTGCGCTGAACACCAGCACAGGCTTTTATCTATCAAACGAATTTCTTACGATGCCGCCAGCAATGGAAGCCCTGTCTTTACCGTCAAATCGATTCCGTCGCTGCTCACCAGTATGGTTCCCTGCTCATCCGTGCGGTAAACCTCAGCGCCGACATTCGCAAGGCGGGTGAGCACCTCTTTATTCGGGTGGCCGTAATCGTTGTCTTTTCCGCAAGAGATGATTGCGTACTTGGGAGCAACCGCCTTTAAAAACCCCACCGAAGAGGAACTGCTGCTGCCGTGATGGCAAACCTTCAGCACATCGCTACGCAGACTGTCGGCGTATTTCTTCAGCATCTGCTGTTCGCTTTCCTTCTCCGCATCCCCGGTAAACAAAAAGGTACGCTGCCCAAAGGTCAGCTTGGCGACGATGGAGTAGTTGTTCAGGTCATTGTACTCGTCTTCCACCGGGGCTAAAAATTCGAGCCGTGTATTGTCCTGCTCCAGAACCGTCATGCCCGCCTTGCCCTGCGTCAGGCGCAGGCCTTTCTTTTCCACCGCGTCGAGCATATTCTCGTAAACGCGCGTGGTGGGAACCTGGCTGTCCGCTACCTTGGGCACATAAATCTTGCCGATCTCCAGATTGCTGATGACCTTCGCCATCCCGCCGATATGGTCCGCGTGCGGATGGGTCGCGATCAGGTAATCGATTTTGCGCACACCAAGCTGCCCAAGATACGTCGTGAGCTGATCTGCCCCCTCGGAAAGACCGGCGTCAATCAATATGTTTTCGCCGGTCGGCAGACAGATCAACTCGCTGTCCCCCTGGCCGACATCGAGATAATAGACGGAAACGCTGCCCGTTTCACTGCTGATAAAATCACCGGATGGAATATTGAGGCCGCCGGGACTTCGCTCTGGATCAGATGCAAAAAACCAGGTTGCTATACCTAAGATAATCGCTGCGAACAGCGCTGGAATGGATACTTTTTTTCGCCGTGTGATAGGAAACAATCCTTTCAATAAAAAAGCCGCTCGTTCGGAGCGGCCTTTGCTTTTTTAGAGGAGTATTCCAGCTCAAAAGGGATCGCCGCGCAGAAGCTTTGGCAAAGCGCAAATCACCTTTCAAAACCGTTTCAAACCGCTTTCGGCTTTTCCGCTGGAAAACTTATTCAAGGTTTTTGAAACAGATTATAGCGAAACAGCATGCTTTCGTCTTCGGGGTCGTCGCACTCCAAAAACGCCTCTGCAATTTTCCCGCCCTCGATCAGGTGGGTCAGCCCCATTAGCTGAGAAAGCTTGCTGCGCAAATTCAGGCGGTCTCCCTCGCGTGTCACCAAAAACACATTCCCCTTGCATTTCTCTAATACCCGAATAAAACCGGGCACATCCAGATCATGTAATTCTAAAACAGATTTTCCCATAGAAAATTCCCCCGTTTCAAATAAGGGTACCTGCGCCGCCTTAAAGTCACTAATATTATATCAGTTTCCCCTTATTTGTCAACCGAACATCACGAACTGATTTCTACGATTTTGCCGTCCTGTATCCGGATTTTTCTTCCAGCCTGCGCCGCGATTTTGTCATCGTGCGTGATGAGGATCACCGTTCTGCCCTCGCCGTTCAGGCTTTTCAGAATCTCCATCACCTCCTGCCCGGACTGCGAATCAAGATTTCCCGTCGGTTCGTCCGCCAGGATCACCGGCGGTCGGGCCGCGATGGCTCTGGCGATCGCCACGCGCTGCTGCTGGCCGCCGCTCATTTGCCCCGGGCGGTGGAACAGCCGGTTCTCGAGTCCAACACGCCTCAGCGCCTCGCGGCTCAGTTCGTGCCGCTCCGTCTTGCGCAGGCCGCGGTATACGAGCGGCAGCTCCACGTTTTCCAGCGCGTCGAGCGTGGGGATCAGATTGAAGCCCTGGAACACAAAGCCGATCTCTGTATTGCGGATGCGCGACAGCCGGTCCTCCGACATCTTTGCCACATTCTCCCCGTTTAAGTAATATTGTCCCGCTGTGGGAAGGTCCAGACACCCCAGCAGATTCATCAGCGTCGATTTGCCGCTGCCCGACGGCCCGACGATCGCGACAAACTCCCCCTCCTCAATCTTCAGGTTCAAATCGTCGAGCGCGCGAATTTCTTCCTCTCCGTTCCAGTAGCGTTTTTCGATTCCCTCAATGCGAATGAGTTCCATGGCAATTCCTCCTTTTGATTCTGCGGGCAGAGCAGCCTGCCCAAATCTGTGATTGATGAACGCTTTGCTTTCTTCTCCCGCCTTTTGCGGGGAAGAATTGCTGCTTTTGTATCAAATCACTTTATCAAGCGAATGGACTATACTTTCCCGCCGCTTTATTCTATAATAGAGTTACAATTCCCGATTTATTTTCGGCGCGCCCGCGCCCACTATAAAAGGAGCAGGATTTTATGCTGACAAAAGAATGGAAGCAATTCAAAAGCGGCACCGACATTCGCGGGGTAGCCAGTGAAGGCCCCGAGCCGGTCAACCTGACCGACGAAGTGATTGAGCGCATTGCGCGCGGCTTTGCCCTGTGGCTCTCGGAGAAAGCGCGCAAGGCGTCGAGCGAGCTTTCTGTGGCGCTGGGCCACGATTCGCGCATCTCCGCTCCCCGCATCAGCGCGGTGGTTACCCGTGCCCTCACCGGCTGCGGAATCCGTGTATTCGACTGCGGCCTTGCCTCAACGCCGTCTATGTTTATGGCGACGCTGGACATCCCCTGCGACGGCGCGATACAGATTACCGCCAGCCACCATCCGTTCAACCGGAACGGGCTGAAATTCTTTGTAAAAACAGGTGGACTGGACGCGCCCGATATTGAAGCTTTACTGCTGTACGCGCAGGAAAACAAAGCCCCCGCGGCAGACAAACCCGGCAGCGTGGAGCCGAGCGACCACATGAAAATTTACAGCGCACACCTGCGCAACATCATTAAACAGGGTGTAAACGCTGAAAACTACGACCGACCGCTGGAGGGCTTCCACATTGTGGTGGACGCCGGAAACGGAGCCGGCGGCTTTTACGCCTACGACGTGCTCGAGCCGCTCGGCGCGGACATCAATGGAAGCCAGTTTCTTGACCCGGACGGCATGTTCCCGAACCATGTGCCGAACCCGGAAAATCAGCAGGCCATGGATTCCGTGTGCAGCGCCACAGTTATTGCAGGCGCAGATTTGGGCGTGATTTTCGACACCGACGTAGACCGCGGCGGCGCGGTGGACAGCCAGGGCATGGAGATCAACCGAAACCGTCTGGTCGCGTTGGCCTCCGCGATTGCGCTGGAAGGCAACGATGGCGGCACGATCGTGACCGATTCCATCACCTCCGACGGACTGAAGCGCTACATTGAAGCGACGCTCGGCGGCGTTCACCACCGCTTTAAGCGCGGCTATAAGAACGTGATCAACGAGGCTGTTCGCCTGAACGAGGCGGGAATCAACTGCCCGCTGGCCATTGAAACCTCCGGTCACGCAGCCATGCGCGAAAATTATTTTCTCGACGACGGCGCTTATCTGGTGACAAAAATCATCATCAAGCTGGCGGTGCTGCGCAAGGAGGGCAAGACGCTTGAAAGCCTGCTCGAATCGCTGGCCGAACCGAAGGAAGCGACGGAAATCCGCCTGCCGATCACCGAAGAAGCGTTCCGCGAGTGCGGCGAGAAGATTCTGGCCGATCTGGAGCAGTATGCCAAGGAGCAGAACTGGCAGATCGCGCCGGACAATCGCGAGGGACTGCGCGTATCGTTCGGCAAAGGCGAGGGAGAAGGCTGGTTCCTGCTGCGCCTGAGCGTGCACGACCCCATCATGCCGCTGAACATTGAAAGCGACGCGGCGGGCGGCGTCGAGATCATCCGCGAAAAGCTCATAAAGTTCCTCACTACCTGCAGCGGCCTGAACCTTACTCCTCTGCTGGGTTAGCCGCATTCCTGAGCCGAAACAAACCTACGACATATTTAAAAAAGCTTTCACAGCATTAAAAATAAAACAAAACATAAAATCCCGCGCTTCGGTTAGCATACCCAAGCGCGGGATTTTTTTGCATATTCCGTTCCCCAAAGGAAAAGATAGCAATGTTAACGCAATCACAAAAGGGGATGAACCTGTTGAAAAAAATGACGAAAGAAGAATATTCCAAAATGGCGGAGAAGGCGTCGCCGCCCAGTCCAATCCTGAAAAACTGCCTGATGGCGTTTCTGGTGGGCGGGGCGATCTGCACGTTCGGCCAGTTCCTGGTGAACTGGTTCCAAAGCTCCGGCCTGGATTTAAAGGAAGCGCGCGGGGCGGAATCCACCGTACTGATCGCTCTGACGGCGATCTTTACCGCGCTGAAAATTTACGATAATCTGGCAAAGCACGCCGGGGCCGGTACGCTCGTGCCCATTACGGGTTTTGCGAACTCAATGGTATCGCCCGCCATGGAATTCAAGCCGGAGGGCTATGTGATGGGCATCGGCGCAAAAATGTTCGTGATCGCCGGACCGGTTCTGGTGTACGGCATCTGCACATCGGTGATCTACGGGATCATTATCTACCTGTTCGGCTGGTACTGAGGAGGGCAAAATCATGGCACAACGAATCGGACGCTATACCCTGCAGATGACCAACCGGCCCACGATCGAGGGATTCGCCTCTGTTGTAGGCAAAAAGGAGATGCAGGGGCCATTAAGCAGTTTTTTTGATCTTTCCTTTGAGGACACGACGCTGGGCGAAAGCAGCTGGGAAAAAGCAGAAAGCCGCCTGCAAACGGAGGCCGTAAATCTGGCGCTGCGCAAAGCGGGCGTAACCGCACAGGATATTGACTACATTTTCGCGGGCGACCTGCTCAATCAGTGCCTTTCCTCCACCTTCGGCCTGCGCAGTCTTGACATTCCCTTTTTAGGGCAGTTCGGCGCGTGCTCCACCATGGCGCAGACGCTGGCGCTGGCCTCGATTGTGGTAGAGAGCGGCGCGGCCCGCAAGGCTGCGGCTGTTACTTCCTCTCATTTCTGCTCAGCGGAACGGCAGTTCCGCCTGCCGCTGGAATACGGCGGACAGCGAACCCCCACTGCACAGTGGACGGCCACGGCCTCCGGCTCGGTGATTGTCGGTACCAGTGGAAAGGGCCCGTTTGTTGCCGATGTGACGGTAGGACGCATCGTAGACCTTGGCATTAAGGACGCGGCCAACATGGGCGCCGCGATGGCCCCAGCAGCCGCGCAGACCATTTCGGATTTTCTGCAGGATACCGGCACGATGCCGAAAGACTACGACCTGATTTTAACCGGCGACCTGGGACTGATCGGCACCAAGCTGGTCCGCCAAATTTTAGCCGACAACAACCTGGATATTACAGACGTTCACAACGACTGCGGCATGATGCTGTACGACCGCGAAAAACAGGATGTGCACGCGGGCGGCTCCGGCTGCGGCTGCTCGGCTTCGGTGCTTTGCTCGGTGATTTTAAACCGCCTGCAAAGCCGCGAGCTGAACAATGTTCTGTTCATCGCCACCGGCGCGCTGACGTCCACTACCTCTCAGCAGCAGGGGGAAAGCGTCCCCGGTGTGGCACACCTGGTGCATTTGACCTCCACTTAATTTTTGCAGAATTTTCTCTAAAAATCATACAAAGCAATTATTTTATAAGCACCGGAGCAAGCCCCTCAAAATGGGGGCTGCTCCGGTGCTTTTGTTTTTGCTATTCTATTACCGATAAGGTCTGCTGTCGTCCGTCAGGCCGACCAGATAATCTACACTGGTATGATACAGCTGTGCCAGCCGAATCATCCTGTATAAGGGGATTTCTCTCTCCCCACGCTCATATTTTGAATACAACGACTGGTCGCAGAGTAAAAACTCCGCCACCTGCTTTTGGGTCAGATCGTGGTCTTCACGCAGATCGCGGATTCTTTTAGACGAACAGTTCTTCATAACCGACACCAAACGCCGTTTTTAACGCCTTGATTTCATCGGGATACAGGTGGCGCTGCCCGACCTCTATTTTAGCCAAAGCGCTTCTGGTCAGGTCACAGCCGATCACCTGCAGCCGGGCAGACAGCTCCTCCTGTGTCAGCCCTTTTGCTAGCCGAAGGGCACTGATCTTTTTCCCCATCATTTTGCTGTATTCGTAATTCACTGGTACCCTCCTGCAAAAAGCACACTTGTTATACCGTCGAACAATTAGCGATAGGGTCTACTATCATCCGTCAGGCCAGCCAGATAATCCACACTGGTATGATATAGCTGTGCAAGCTTAACCATCATATTTAAGGGAATTTCCCTCTCTCCTCGCTCATATTTTGAATACAACGACTGGTCGCAGAGTAAAAATTCTGCTACCTGTTTTTGCGTCATATCATGGTCTTCGCGCATATCACGAATCCTGATTTTCATTTTCATCACCAACTCAAGTATATCCAAGGACAAATGGTCCTATTGACATTTTGGACTATTTGTCCTAAAATAACATTGAGGTGATGCCCATGCCAGATTATCAAAAAATGTACTTAACGCTGTTCAATAAAATAAGCGACACGATCGAAGAGCTGCGGCAAGCGCAGGCCGAAACGGAGGAGCTGTATTTAGACAGCACGGAAGCCAACCTGCACCTGCTGCAGCCAGAAAAAGAATCGTCAGCTAAAAAATAAGGCGACCACAATTGCGGCAGCCCTATTTTACAAGAACGATAAATGGAACTTGGGATTATTGCATCCAGTCAGGCCATAAAAGAACCATGTTAAAGATAAGCGTGCTGTTATATAAATACATAAACCGCCGCATTCACCATAATAATTGCTGATTAGTATAATTTATTGACAATTTCTATTTACAATGTTATGTTAATCATATCAACCTTCTTGATGGTAAGGTGGAAATGAATTCTCCATTATTCAGAAAGCAGGGATATCTTGTGAAATATAAAGGCAAACCGAATTGGATTACACGAACAATTCTGATCCTCTGTATGGTCACTCTACTTATCAGCGGAATAAAGAGTCACTACCCGCCCTGGGACCCTACTCGACACTGGTTTGAACTTGCGGATATCGCTTTGTTCTTTCTCCTTCTGGTTTATTTTCTGTATGACTGGGTGCGGATGCGGCGCTATTACCAAAACGAAGGGGCAGAGGCCCCGCGGCAAATTCGCCGCAGGCAGATGCTTTGGTACACGCTTGCGCTGATCTTGTACGTGGGCTTCCTGATTTGGATCGTAGCAAATTTTCTAAGCAAGTAAGTCGGAACCGACCATTTTGATCGGCCTGAAAAGAGACACCCGAAGGAGGAAAACCTGTGAAAAAGAATCCGAAGGAAAAACCGGAGGAAAGCGAAAACAAAAATGCTTTGCTGAGGGGCGTTTCCGCCGCCATGATTCTCATCGGCATTTTAAAAGTGTTTTTCTCTTCGCAGGACTCCGCGATCCGGTGGTTTGAACTCCTCCTTGCCGTCGCATTTCTTCTCACCTGCGCAGGCGTTACTTATGATCTGATCAAAAAGCTTCGCTTATCCCGCGAGGAGGAAATCGAGCCCCAGCGGGAAATCAACAAAACGCCGCGGCCCCGGCGCGGCAGAATACTGCTCAGCGGCCTGACCACGATCGTGTTATCGCTTTTGGCCGCTCTGTTCGCGTTCGCCCACTTCGTCGGCTACCCCTTATCGCAGCTTCTATCCACGCTGATCAAATAAACGTCAAAAAGGCTGCCGCAATTCGAAAATTGCGGCAGCCTTTTTAAAACAGATCTCCCTTTGCACAAAGCAAAGGGAGATCCTCTGTGAGCGTTTCCATATGTATCACGGAGCAAAATCAGTCTACGATGAAAAGCTTCGCTCCTTTTTCCGTGTGGGAACGATGAGGGTTGATGTCTTCGGCGACCTGATAGCTCATTCCGGGCGTCATCGTAAACTCTCGACCGTCTTCCAGCTCGGTCACCAGCTCTCCCTCCAAAACGAGAAGGACATGGCCGCGCTTACACCAGTGATCCGCAAAATATCCCGGAGTGTATTCCACCATGCGGACGCGGATATTTCCCATTTCAAAGGTACGCCAGTGAGCTTCTCCGGTCACGCCCGGATGTACTGTGGGCTCAATCGATCTCCAGTCGACAGTGCAGAACGGAACTTCCTGAATTACCATATCATTACCTCTCTTTCTTTTATCAACGCGCCAAGACTAGGCGCATCCATGCAAAGGTACGGGTCATCGCCGTAATTCTCTATTCCCAGATTCTTGGCGGCGTTTGCTGCCAGAATACGATCGCGCTAAGCTTGATGATGTCGAGGCTCTTTCCCTTGATTTCGGGCCCGTGAATTGCTCCTTGTCCTTTTCGGCCAGCTTACAGGTATCGCTGCTCTTGTCCTTTCAGGGGTTTGGCCCACTCGATCGCGGGATGATTTTACAGAAAGTAAGGAACAGTCCCGCGATTGCCGGCTCTTTTGCGGCGTTGGCACCGGAGGTGTTAAGCACACCACGATGCCTTTTCCATTGCCTTTGTCCACCGGAATGTCGCTGACTCCTGCGCCCGTTCGCCAGTGATTGGCTACCGACTGCAAATAGATACGATGTCCCTCAGGATAGAGGCAGCGGCAGCCGTAGTGCCCGACGCCCCGCCAATCAATGTCAGTTCCCCTAAGGTATCCGACTCATATCTGACTGCCTTATTTTTGCCGTCTACGTGATACAGAAGGTGCTCCGCACCCAGCTTCTCGGGCCTGACCACCATCTGGAGCGCTTCCTCTTCCCGTATGGTCCGCCCAATCAGCTTATATCGCTTCCCTTCTGCCCGGGCCGTTTGGATATCCTCCGGCGTCAGGTCGGTAATCCCTTCTATTTGGATGTCGGACAGCTTTTTGTCCTGCTTCATAACCACATTGGTAAGGATCAGCAGTTTGAATGCCGTGTCCCACCCGTCCACATCAAAGCTGGGGTTTGCTTCCGCGATCCCGCAGGCTTTTGCCTTTTCCAATGCAGCCCCATAGGTGCAGCCGGTATCCTCCATCTCTTTTAAAATATAGTTGGTCGTGCCGTTTAGCACACCCTCGATGGAGTAAACTTCTGAACCGGCCATTTCGATCGTTCCGCCATTGACGGAAGGAAGCGCCCCGCCGCAGGTACACCCAATCCCCAAATGCACCCCGTTTTCTTTTGCAGCCTGAGCCAATTCACGGTAGCTGTGCACAATGGGGCCTTTATTGCCTGTCACAACATGGATTTTATTTTGCAGCGCTTTCAAAATATAGCTCCGTGCCGGTTCCCCTGTTTCCTTATTCGTGCTTGTCAGCTCCACCAGCAAATCGATATCTTTGTTTTGCAGCATAAACTCCGGGGTGATTTCCCTGCTTTCATCCGTATCCTCAATCGTTATGCTTTG
Organism: Clostridium sp. MSTE9; assembly: GCF_000277625.1. Classification (NCBI taxonomy): domain Bacteria; kingdom Bacillati; phylum Bacillota; class Clostridia; order Eubacteriales; family Clostridiaceae; genus Clostridium; species Clostridium sp. MSTE9. The sequence continues at coordinate 38,533 of NZ_AKFU01000034.1, read as the reverse complement.
CCCATCTTTCGAGGCAGCCAACAATTGGGCGCAATCGATCCCCTGGGGGTTGTAAAGCCCCTTTTTCGACCCCATGATGTAGATCACTTCCAGGTTGACACCCTGTGCCTTCAGCGCAGGGCTTTTTTCTGTAATCAGCTTGATCAAGGCCTTCCCTACACCGCCGTATCCAATTAAACCAATCCTCATTTTGTTTTCTCCTTCGTTATCTCTAACATAACCAAAACACCTGAAAATCGCCTATCAAAAGCATTCGCATTCTTCCCCGCCTGCGGCGGGGAAGAATGCTTCAGCCTATTAACCCGATCGTGAGGGGAAAGCCCCTTGCCGTCCACAAAAGGGTAAAAAAGAACTGCTTTTCAAGGTTTCCTCATTGTCACTGGGTTCCAGCGGCCACCAAAAAAAGCAGTTCATCATCACTTGATATTAATTCTTGCGCCCGCCGCCTTTGCCGTGGGGCGGCGGGATGCACCAGATTCAGGACAGATTCAGCGGATCACACGCAGGCGGATGATTTCTTCCATCTGCCTCATCGGCTCAAGTGCTGCGTCGTCCACCTCGCCGGTCACATCCAGAATCGTGTAGGCATAATCGCCTCTCGATTTGCTCTGCATGTTCTCAATATTGATACCCGCGTTGGCCATCACGCCGGAAAAGCGGCTGATGGTATTGCGCACATTGCGATGAAAAACGCAGATGCGAACCGCATGGGCGCGGGGCATGGAAATCGACGGCATATTGACGGAATTGCGGATATTGCCGTTCTCAAGGAATTCTTTCAGCTCATCCACCGCCATGCGGGCGCAGTTCTCTTCCGACTCGGGGGTGGAAGCACCCAGGTGGGGAATCGCCAGCACGTTTTCAACGCCGATCAGCTCATCGGACGGGAAATCGGTGGCGTATGCCGCGATCTTGCCGGATTTCAGGCCATCGAGCACAGAAGCGGTATCTACCAGCTCGCCGCGCGCAAAGTTCAAAATGCGGACTTCATCCCTCATCTTTGCGATGGAGTCGACATTGATCAGACCCTTGGTGTCGGGCGTAAGCGGAACATGAACGGTCAGATAATCGCAGTTTTCAAAGATCTCGTCAAGCGTTCTGGCATGGTGCACCCAGCGGGACAGGCCCCAGGCCGCATCCACGGAAAGGTACGGGTCGTAGCCGTATACCTCCATCCCCAGATTCTTGGCGGCATTCGCTACCAGAATACCGATCGCGCCAAGACCGATGACGCCAAGGCTCTTGCCCTTGATTTCGGGGCCTGCGAACTGACCCTTGCCCTTTTCGACCAGCTTGTTGACATCGCTGCCCTTGCCCTTCAGGGTTTTGGTCCACTCGAGTGCGGGGGCGATTTTGCGGGAGGTGAGGAACAGCCCCGCGATGACCAGCTCTTTTACGGCATTGGCGTTGGCGCCGGGCGTGTTGAACACCACGATGCCGCGCTCGCTGCATTTGTCTACCGGAATGTTGTTAACGCCTGCGCCCGCTCTGGCGATGGCCAGCAGCTCACTCGGCAGCTCCAGGTCGTGCATGGCGGCGGAGCGCACCAGAATTCCCTCCGGGTTTTGGATGTCATTGCCGTACTCATAGCCCTGCCCAAGGCGCGAAAGGCCTTCTTCTGCAATATTGTTCAGTGTTTTAACACGATACATTTCTTTGAGCCCTCTGTTCTTTCTGCATATTTAAAATCATTTTCACCGAAAAAGGTCGCTGATTTCCTCCCCACCACAGGCGGGGAGGAAACTCCTATCTGAATGATACCTTTTTTCAAGTGAAGGAACAATAAAGGAATCAGGCGTTGTTCTTTTCAAACTCCGCCATGAAATCCACAAGCTTTTGCACACCCTCGATGGGCATCGCGTTGTAAATGGAAGCGCGCATGCCGCCTACGGAGCGGTGTCCCTTCAGGTTGACAAATCCGGCGGCCTCCGCCTCTTTGACGAATTTTTTATCCAGCTCGTCGTTGCCGGTCACGAACGGTACGTTCATTAAAGAACGATCCTTTTTCACAACCGTGCCGCGGAACATCTTCGATTGATCGAGGAAATCGTACAGAATCCCCGCTTTTTTCTCATTGTGGGCCTTCATGCCCTCCAGAGAACCGAACTCGCTCTTGATCCACTCCAGCACCAGTCCGCAGATATAAATCGGGTAGCAGGGCGGTGTGTTGAACAAAGAGCCGTTGTCCGCGTGAATCTTATAATTGAACATGGTGGGAGTAAACTCTTTGGCATGGCCGATCAGATCCTCGCGAACGATCACCATGGTAAGGCCCGCGGGCGCAACGTTCTTCTGCGCGCCGGCAAACAGCAGACCGAATTTAGAAACATCGATCGGCTCGCTGAGAATGCAGGAGGAAATATCCGCAACCAGCGGCACGTTCCCGGTTTCGGGGAGCTTCGTATAGCGGGTGCCGTAAATGGTGTTGTTCATGCAAATGTAGAAGTAATCCGCATCCGGCGTAAAGGTTGCGGGGTCAAGCTCGGGGATATAGCTGAAGGTCTTGTCTTTGGAGGAAGCCACAATGCGGGCCTCGCCGTAGCGGGACGCTTCCTCCTGCGCCTTTGCGGCCCATTGACCGGTAACGACAAAATCCGCCTTGCCGCTGTTTACCATCAGGTTCAGCGGAACCATCGCAAACTGCGACCAGCCGCCGCCCTGCAAAAACAGCACTTTATAGTTTTCGGGAATGTTCATCAGCTCGCGAAGACAACTTTCCGCGGACTCGATGATTCCTTCAAAGATTTTAGATCGATGGGACATCTCCATAACTGACTGGCCGCTGCCCTGGTAATCTAACATTTCTTCTGCCGCACGGCGCAAAACCGCTTCCGGCAGGACGGAAGGACCCGCAGAAAAGTTATACACGCGTTTCATAAATGAACCTCCAATTGGTTTATAAAATAGTATTTTAATTATAGCCCTTTCCAAAAATCAAGTCAATTCCCTGCCATTTAAAAAGCGTTTGCCATATTGCCCGTATTTTCCCGGCCAAATCGGTGTTTTTCCGGCATATGTTCCTGTTCGTTCTCCCCCTCACCTCCCGTTTCCTTTTCATTTCTTGCTTTTTTTGTTATACTAAAGAAAAAACCAGGTTTCATGCCGTTCCCGCAGAGAAAAAAAGAGAATGCCGGGCCAGGATAAATGCCCGCGGTCTCTCGATTTCAAAGCCCGGGAACGGGGACTGATCTTCAAAAAGGAGTGCTTGACATGAAAAGGCTGATCTTGCTGTTACCCGCCGCTGGGCTGATCTGGTACCTGTGGCCCGGCAGTGTCGGCATTTGGAATATCGGGAATTACCTCGGTATCGGGCTGTGCGTCTTTCTTCTTTTGTGGGGCGGATTTGCGCCGCTGCTGAAACGCCGCGCCGAAGCTGCCGGACATCTAAAAACATACCGCACCGGCACACAGATTCTATCCGGTCTGCTGTCCGCCGGATTTTTATGGGCAGGGGTTCTGACGGTGCAGATGATCCTTGCCGCAAACCACACGCCCCCGAAAAGCACCCCGGCCATCGTGCTGGGCAGCCAGGTTCGGGGGGACGAGCCCAGCCTTGACCTTTGGGCGCGCATCGGCGCGGCGGAACGCTACCTGAAAGAAAATCCCGAAGCCATGTGTGTCGCGAGCGGAGGGCAGGGCGAGGGAGAAAACCGCAGCGAAGCCGAGGTGATCCGCGAAAAGCTGGTCGAGCGCGGCATTTCGTCCGACCGGATTCTGCTGGAGGACCGCTCCGAAAGCACGGAGGAAAACATCCGGTATTCCAAAGAGCTGCTGGACAAGCACAGCCTTGGTTTTGACGCAGCGATCGTGACCGATGAATACCATCAGCTGCGCGCCTCGTGGCTGGCCAAGCGGCAGGGACTGACCCCCTATGCCGTGAGCGCCGAAAGCCCGCGCAATATCTTATCTGCCATGTACACCCGCGAGCTGCTTGCGCTCACCGCGACGCTGCTGCAAAGCTAAAGAACGATCGGCACATTGGCAAAGAAGTTTCGGCAAATAACTCGCTTTTTCGGAACAGTTGCGCGGTTTACGGACTTCCCCAAATCATGTATAATAGGAATAGAAAGAAACCATTCTTCCCCCGCCTTTGGCGGGGGAAGAACTAAAATATCCTTTTGATGGTACGGCTACAAAAAGAATATACAGGAGGCGGCATTATGGCGGAACAGCTTCTTATCCGGGGCGCCCGGATTGTAAGCCCTGCGGACGGAATCGACCTCATCGGCGATCTTTTGGTACGGGATGGTGTCATCGCGGAAATCGGCGAGCACCTTTCGGCACAGGGCGCAAGAGTGATCGAAGCGGGCGGACTGACAGCAGCCCCCGGACTGGTGGACATGCATGTTCACCTGCGCGACCCGGGCTTTACGCAGAAGGAGGACATCCAGAGCGGATGCCGCGCGGCAGCAGCGGGAGGCGTCACGAGCCTTCTGGCAATGCCGAATACCAACCCCGTGACAGATACGCCCGAAGTAGCCTGGGACATTCTCGCCCGCGCGGAGCACGCCGATGCGCGCGTATATGTGACCGCCGCAATCACCACGGGCCTGAAAAGCGAAGTGCTGACCGATATGGCCGCGCTGAAAGCGGCGGGCGTTACCGCCGTTTCAGATGACGGGCGGCCCGTGACCGACACCCGCCTGATGGCCGAGGGAATGAAGCAGGCGGCGCGGCTGGGCCTGCGGGTCGTTTCCCATTGCGAGGATTTATATCTGGCTGCCGGGGGCCTGATGAATAAGGGCGAAATCAGCCGACAGCTCGGCGTGCCGGGCATCCCCGCCGCCGCCGAGGAATGCGGTACCGCGCGGGACATTACACTGGCCGAATCATACGGAGTGCCGATTCACATCTGCCACGTGAGCACGGCGATCGCCGCCGCGATGATCCGCGACGCAAAACGCCGCGGCGTGCAGGTAACCGCGGAAACCGCCCCACATTATTTCTCGCTGACGGAGCAGGCGCTGCTTTCTAAAAACGGCGATTGCCGGATGAACCCTCCCCTGCGCACCGAACACGATCTGCTCGCGATCCGCGAGGCGCTGCGCGACGGCACGCTCGACGCGATCGCAACCGACCACGCGCCGCACACACCGGCGGAAAAAGCGGATTTCTTGACCGCGCCGAACGGCTCAATCGGCATGGAAACCTCGCTCGCCGTGGGCATCACCTATCTGGTCAACACCGGCTGCCTGACACTTGCGCAGCTGATTGAAAAAATGTCGGTCATCCCGGCAAGGATTCTCGGGATCCCCGGCGGCACGCTGAAACAGGGCGCGCCGGCGGATATCGTCCTGTTCAGCGAAAGCGAGCGCTGGACGGTGGACCCCGCGAAGCTGCACGGAAAAAGCCGCAATACCCCCTTTGCCGGGTTGGAGCTTTCCGGCAAGGTCAAATATACCGTATGCCGCGGCAGCGTCGTCTACCGGGAGGCGTAACGGACACAACGCAGAGCCGCCCGGAATTTCCTTGAAACTCAAACAGGTCTCCCTCGTCATTCGGCGGGGGAGACCGAAAAAAGCGGCCTCACAGCCGACGGCATTTTAAATTGGAGGAGGAGCCTTATGTCACTGGACACGCTGATTGAAAAGATCATCGAAAAGCAAAACCCTACCGTTGCGGGACTGGACCCCAAGCTGGAGTATATTCCCCGCTTTCTTCGGGAAGAATCCTACGCGAAATACGGCAAAACATTGGAGGGCGCAGCCGACGCGGTGCTGCGCTTTAACTGCGCTCTGATCGACGAGCTGGCCCCCATTGTGCCCGCGATCAAGCCCCAGTGCGCCTACTATGAAGCGCTCGGCTGGCCGGGAATGCGCGCGCTGGCCGAAACGATGGATTACGCCCGCGAACGGGGACTGTTCGTCATCACCGACGGCAAGCGCAACGATATCGGCACCACCATGGAGGCGTACGCCAACGCGCACCTGGGCAAAACAGATGTGGACGGCGAGCGGCTGACCCCCTTTGCGGGCGACGCGCTGACGGTGAACGCATACCTCGGCTCCGACGGAATCAAGCCCCTGCTTGGTTTATGTAAACAAGAGGATAAGGGCATCTTCGTCCTTGTGAAAACCTCGAACCCCTCTTCCGGCGAGCTGCAGGATCAGCAGCTGAAAAACGGAAAATCCGTCTATTACCAGATGGGCGTGATGTGCGAACAGTGGGGCGAGCTGCTGCCCGGCGCATATGTGTATTCGGGCGTCGGCGCGGTGGTGGGCGCCACCTACCCCGAACAGCTGCGCGAGCTGCGCATTGAATTCCCCCATACGTTCTTCCTTGTACCGGGCTACGGCGCACAGGGAGGCGGCGCGGACGACGTAGCCCCGGCCTTCGACGCCTCGGGCCTTGGCGCGGTGATCAACGCCTCCCGCAGCATTCTGTGCGCGTGGCAAAAGGAGAATGCCCCCGAGCAGGAGTTTGCGAAGGCCGCCGCAAGGGAAGCCATACGCATGCGCGACGCGATTACCACAAGAATCGGGAGGATCGGATAACGCCTATGAAATATGATACGATGCAGTGCGAAATCATCTACCGCAAGCAGCCCGCGCCGGGAATCCACGACTGGATTGTGGACGCGGAGGACTTTGCCCGCGCGGCAAAGCCGGGGCAGTTCGTGCATGTGCTGGTACCGGGCAAAACCCTGCGCCGCCCCATCTCGATCTGCGACATCGACGCGGAGAACGGCACCCTGCGCCTGGTCTTTCAGGAGCGCGGCGAGGGCACCGCGGTGCTGGGGCAAAAGCGCCTGGGCGACTTTGTCGACCTGCTGGCCCCGCTCGGCAACGGCTTTGAACTCGGCGACACCCGCCGCCGGGCGCTGTTCGTCGGCGGCGGAATCGGTGTGCCCCCGCTGCTCGCGGCGGCAAGACCGTTCGGCCAAAACGCCACGGTGATCCTTGGCTTTCGCAATCAGGAATCTGTGATTCTGGCGCGCGACTTTGCGCTGGCGGGCTGTCGGGTATTCATCGCGACGGACGACGGGAGCATGGGCTTTCACGGTACGGTAGCGGACTGCGCGCGCCAGTACGCGGCGAAAACCGACGTTCTCTTTGCCTGCGGCCCGAAGCCGATGCTGAAAGCGCTCGGCGCTCTGGCGGAGGAACAGAATATCCCCGCCCAGTTTTCGCTGGAGGAGCGCATGGCCTGCGGCGTGGGCGCGTGCCTTGGCTGCGCCTGCAAAATCCTGCGCGACAGCAAAGAAGTCTATGGCCATGTCTGTAAGGACGGCCCCGTCTTTGACAGCCGCAGCATCGTTTGGGAGGAATAACGCATGGCAGATTTAAAAGTAACCGTTGCCGGGGTGGAATTCCAGAATCCGCTGATCGCGGCCTCCGGCACCTTTGGCTTCGGCCACGAATACCTGGAGTTTTTCCCGCTCTCCACGCTCGGCGGCATCTCCTGCAAGGGGATCACGCTCAAAGAGCGCATGGGCAATCCCCCACCGCGCATTGCGGAAACGCCCGGCGGCATGCTCAACGCGGTTGGGCTGCAGAATCCCGGCGTCGACACCTTTATGGAAAAGGATCTGCCGTGGCTCTCGCAGCAGGGAACGCGGATCATCGCCAATATTGCGGGCAACACCCCGGCGGAATACTGCGAAATGGCGGAGCGTCTTTCCGACACCGCCGTTGATATGATCGAGCTGAACATCTCCTGCCCGAACGTAAAACAGGGCGGCGTGCACTTCGGCACCTCCTGCGCCGGAGTGGAGGACATCACCGCGCAGGTGCGCAGGTTCTGCAAAAAACCGCTGATGGTGAAGCTCTCCCCGAACGTCGCGGACATCGGCGACATCGCCGACGCGGCCGAAAGCGCCGGCGCCGACGCGATTTCTTTGATCAACACGCTGACCGGAATGCGCATCGACATCAAAACCTGCAGGCCCATCCTGCACAACAACACGGGCGGGCTTTCCGGCCCGGCAGTGTTCCCGGTCGCCGTGCGCATGGTTTGGCAGGCCGCCGCAAGGGTGAACATCCCGGTGGTCGGCATGGGCGGCATCTCCACCTGGCAGGACGCGGTCGAAATGCTGCTGGCGGGCGCGAGTGCGCTGCAGATCGGCACCGTGTTTTTCAGTGATCCAAAAGCGCCCCTGCATATTTTGAAGGGGCTGAACGAATATATGGAGCAGAACGGAATTTCTTCCGTAACGGAATTGACCGGCGGCATCATGCCCTGGTGACGACAAAGAAAGGGAGCAGTGAATGACCAGAGTGATCTTGATCCGCCATTGTGAGGCGGAAGGAAATGTAAAACAGATTTTTCAGGGGCATACGGATGCTCCAATTACCGAAAACGGGCGCCGTCAGCTGGAACTGCTGGCACTGCGCCTGCGCAACACCAAAATCGATGTACTGTATTCCAGTCCGCTGGTGCGCGCGTATGAAACGGCCGTGGCGATCAACCAATACCACAACCTGCCCATTTTGCAGGAGCAGGGGCTGATGGAGCTGGACGGCGGCGAATGGGAGGGCATTCCGTGGACGGACCTGCCCGAGAAATTCCCCGAAATGGCGGAAATCTGGTGGACGGCGCCGTACGAGTTCGTTTCTGAGCAGGGAGAAAGCATGCGGCAGATTTACGACCGTATCTGGGACACTGTGATGCGCCTGGTTCAGGAAAATCCCGGCAAAACGATCGCTGTGACCAGCCACGGCTGCGCCATCCGCAATTTTCTCTGCCGCGCCGCGGGATGGCCGATCGAACAGCTCAACGATATGGACTGGAGCGATAACACCGCGGTGAGCATCGTCGACTTTGACGAGGAGCGGAACGCCATCATCCGTCTGAAAAATGATGCTTCCCACCTGACCGGAGAGCCCACTTGCGCCGCTCCCCGCGACTGGACGCGGAAGAACTGACGATTGATAACTGAGGCCGGGCAATTTCCCCGCGCCTTTGGCAAGAGAGAATGGCGGCTTTGTGATACGCTTTTCAAAGACAGATTTTGATTTCAAACGGGAGGGCCTGCGATGAAAATACTGGCGGTAGATTTGGGCAAGGCGCGCACCGGCCTTGCGATATGCGACGAGGGCGAGCTTCTGGCCAGCCCGCTTGCGGTGGTGCAGGAACACAGCCCGGATCGCCTGTGCCAGGCCATAGCGGAAGCCGCGCAGGCACAAAAAGCAAAGCTGCTGGTGGTGGGCCTGCCGCGCAACATGGACGGCAGCGAAGGAGAAAGCGCCCAAAATGCCCGCGCGTTTGGGGCCAGGCTCGAGCAGGAAAGCGGCATTCCCGTTACCTTCTGCGACGAGCGCGGAACCACCATCACAGCGCACAATTACCTGAACGCGACCGACACGCGCGGCAAACGCCGCAAGGCCGTGGTAGACGCTGTGGCTGCTACCATCATTCTGGAGAATTACCTTATGTACCGTAAAAACCGGCGGACGGAGCCCGCCGACCCGCCGCAGGGCGGATGAAGCCCCTGTATACCATATCATTCGGCACCTTATTTCGGCCAGTTAGGCCCGAAGTAAGGTGTTTTTCATTTTTAATAAAGAGCGGGGCTGTTCTGCGCCCTGATTGGCATCATACAGCCATATCCTGCATAAAAATATTTTTTGAAACCCGCTTGACAACCAATTAAGACAAATGTAGAATACGTATAAAGACATTTGTAGAATTTGGAGGCACAGCTATGGGCGTGGTAAAAAGGCTCCCTGACGCGGAATTTGAAATTATGAAGGTGGTCTGGGCCAACCAGCCGCCTATCACGACCGGAATGGTTATGGAACAGCTGGGGAAAGAGAAAGAATGGAAAGCGCAGACCATCCTGACGCTCATGCTTCGATTGGTGGAACGCGGCTTTCTCCGCACGGAAAAGAACGGGAAAGAGCGCACTTATTTTCCCCTGATCAGCAAGGAAGAGTATCTGAAATTTGAAACCGGAGATTTTATGGAACGCTTTCACGGGAACTCGTTTACCAGCCTGGTTACCGCGCTGTATGACGGCAAGAAGCTGAAGGAAAGCGATCTTGACCAGCTGAAAGAGTGGCTGAAAGAAAAGAGGGATTGATATGCGGGCTTTTCTGACCACTTTACTGCAATGCTCCCTTTCCATGACGCTGGTAACGCTCGCCTATGCGGCGGTGCTTCCTCTTTTATCAAAACGGTACGCCGCGAAATGGCGGTATCTGATCTGGCTGGTCATCGCAGTGGGATGGATCATCCCTTTCCGCCCGCAGTTTGACCTGTTCCCCGTACAGGAAACGCCGATTCCCGTGAGCCCCGGGCCGCTGATTCCGCCGGTCGGCGGGTTCCTCCCACCTGCCGTGACGGCGGCCGGAGAAGCTGTGAACGCATTGACCGCCATGCCTTTCTGGTGGGCGCCCGCGGCAATTTGGGCTGCAGGCGCTGCGGGCATCCTGTTATATCATACTCTGCGGCATGTCCGCTTTATGAGCATGGTGCACCGGTGGAGTGAGCCTGTAACCGATCTGGAATCCCTGAGGATTTTAGATGGCTTAAAATCGGAACTGAAAATAAAATCGCCGATCCGACTCAGCGTATGTCAAAGCATCACAAGCCCGGTACTTGTCGGACTTTTCCGGCCCGCCATTTTACTGCCGCCCGCCGGGATTCCGGAAGAAAAATTATCTCTCATTCTCAAGCATGAGCTGGTGCATTTCAAACGGCACGACCTTTGGTATAAGACGCTGGTGTTGGCAGCATCGATCCTTCATTGGTTCAATCCCGTCATCTACCTGATGGCAAGGTCGGCGGCGGCGCAATGTGAAATTTCCTGTGACGCACTGGTGCTGGACGGCGCGGATTCCCAGCAGCGCAGACAGTACGGCGAAATGATTCTGGATGTTGTCCGGAATAACGCGAAGCTTACAACCGCATTCTCAACTGGTTTTTATGGAGGGAAACAAAGTATGAAAAATCGTATTTCCGCAATCATGGATTCAAAAAAGAAGAAAGCAGGTCTTATGGTCCTGTGCGTTGTATTGGTTGCCGTCATCACTGCCGGCGCGGCATTGGCCGCAAATCAAAAGCCCTCGGATTCCTCCGCTTCTGAGTCCGACAAACAAGAGGTCGTATCGCTTGTGGAAGGTTTCGGCGGAGCGCTGAAGATGGTTTCGCTTACAGCTCCTACGGAAATCGCGGCGAAAAGCATAGAGGAACAGTATGCCCAATATGTCACACCGGAACTTTTGGCTGCGTGGAAGACCGACCCACAGAGAGCGCCCGGACGCAGAGTCTCCAGCCCCTGGCCTGACCGGATCGAGATCACGGAAATCACGCCCTCCGGCAAGGGAGAATACACCGTTTCCGGGGAGATCGTCGAGGTTATAAACACCGGAGTCTTTGCAAAATATCCGGTGACGCTGCAAGTGACAAAGCAGGATAACCGATGGCTGATCTCCGGCGTAACGGTTCAGGAGGAAAGTATCACAGAATCAATGGCCTCCGAATAAAAAAGGAACGCCGCCCTGCTGCTCTGCCGCTGATTTCCCCCAAAAGGACGCGAGCCGCTGCCAAAAGCCCGCATTTTCTGCGGCAGGCGCGGCGGACAGAATTCCGCACTTATTTCACACAATCCTTTCAAAAACCCAGAACAGCCTGCTTTCTCAGACTTTGAGAAGGCAGGCTGTTCTAATAAGCTTAGTTTTCTTAGGAATCCATCAGGAAGAAAGCGGTAAATCAGACTGCCGGAGCCTCGGGAACCCCGAATCCCGGATTTTCAGCTCTTCTATGGGGAACGGCTTATAAAAATAATACCCCTGAATCATATCGCACATTGATCGTTCCAGCAGTTCTACGTGCTCGGCTGTTTCGGCCCCTTCACAGACGATCGGGATATGGAACCCCTTTACCATCTGAATCAGCTGAAGAAGAATATAGGTTTCTTTTTTCCCGTTGCAGTCCCTTAAAAAGGCCCGGTCAAATTTGATCTCATCAAAAGGCATGCTCTGAAGCGCTTTTAAAGAAGAATACCCGCTGCCGAAGTCGTCCATAGAAACCCGGTAGCCCAGCTTATGCAGCTCGCAAATAAACAGGCGCGCATTGTCGATCTCTTGGATATAAGCTGTTTCCGTCAGCTCAAACAGGAGCAGAGAGGCGGAAACCGGCCATTTTTCACGAAGCGTCTGAAGCCGGCGGATAAAACTTTCTACGTCCAGAAGATGGATCCGGGAAACATTGACCGAAACAGGAACATGTTTCTCCCCCGCAGCCTCCTTTTGATGCAGGTAAGCAAACACCTTTTCGTACACATAAAAGTCCAGATCGATCACATCGCCGGTCTGCTCCAGCACGGGAATAAACTCATCCGGGTAAAAGAACAAGCCGTTTGGCCGCTGCCAGCGCACAAGCGCCTCGGCGCCGCAAATTCTTCTTTCACGGCACAGCACCTGGGGCTGAACATAAATTTTAAATTCGTCTTGTTCCAGCGCACTGCGGAACAAACAGAGAATCTCTGAACGTCTTTTTTCTCTCTGGCTGAGTTCCTCGCAGTACACAAATACACTGTGAAAAGAGCTTTTGGCAAATTTATGCGCATAGATGACCCTGTTGAGCATCCCGTCAACGGGTTCGCCGGAATCTGAGATGAAATAGATGCCGCTTCGCACGATCAGGCGGCTTCCCTTGTAGGTTTCACTCATAGAATCAGAAAAACGCGTGCTCCAGCTTTGCACCAGTTCAACACTTTGTCCCTCTGTTTTGTGGGAGGTATCGACCAGACATGCAAAATGATCGGAATACATGCGGCAGGCAAACAAACAGCAGGACTGCCCGGCAAGCTGCTGGGCAAACTGATTTAAAATCCGGTTGCCCTCCTGATGGCCGTATACATCATTGAAATACCCGAAATGACAGATGTCTGAATACACAATCGCCAGATGCACCTCTTCATCGCAGGCTTGCAGCACATTTTCAAGGGCAGATACAAACTCGTCGTAATCATAGTGTACCGGCGCTTTTTCCCCTGTCGCCGCTCGGGCCTGCCCGGCCCTTGGCGCTCTGCCGGGCCAGGCTGGGGCCAAATCAACGGACTTCATCTTCTTTTTATTTTCGTACATCTTTTTATCCGCTTCCTTGAGCAGATCGTCCATCAGGTAGTAATGCTCTTTGGTGCTGATCGCAAACCCACACGCGTAGCTGATCGGCATCTCCTGCGCCCGGTTAAAATGGCCGGTCAGCTCCTCGATCCGTTTCAGATAAGACTTCATCATCGCTTCGGTGCAGTTTTCAATGATCGCGACAAATTCATCCCCGCCGAATCGCGCAAGAAAATACTCTTTATTGGAAGCCTGACGCAGCAGAAGGACAAAATTCTGAATCAGCTTGTCCCCCTCCTCGTGTCCCCAATCATCGTTCACCTGCTTCAGATTGTTGAGATCGAACATGACAAAGCCGATGTTCAGCGTGCTGTCCTTGTTGTCCAGCAGGTTCATTCGCTCCATGCAGGCATTCTTGTTCATGATGCCCGTGCTGTCGATGTAGGCCTTCCGCTTGACACCGCGGTTGATCTCTTCGCCGGAGAGGAGTATCGTGATCGCAACCACAGCGAGAATCAGCGTAATGCTCTGGCTGGCCCGCGCGCGGAAATACACGGCGGAGCCAAGAGACAATCCTCTGACACCGGAATACCCTGTCAGATTGTAAACCTGCACGGCGCCGATCAAAACAATGATCACCGCACACAAATAGAGCAAAAAAACATTATACTTGTTTTTCATTGGGTCTCCTATCTGATAATCACTCTTTTGGCCATCTCCCTGCCGATTCCGATTCGCGAGCCTTTTACATTCACAAGAAAATAGTCGTTAAACTTAGACACAACCACAATCGCCGTGCCCGCAATAAACCCAAGGGATTCCAGATAATGCTTTATTTTCTCACTGCCGCAGATGCGCACAATGGTATATGAAGTTCCTGTTTCGGCTAAAAGCAAAGGCATAGTATCCCCCCAACAAGCCAGTGTTAGCATGAACTAACTTTAGCTTTTATCTTATCACGCAGTCTTTTAAAATACAAGTATCAGACGTGCGAAATCGCGCGAAACGCCGCTTCTCTTGTCAATCAGACACGCCCGCTGAAAAACAGGCCGGCCCATAAAAATCATGAAAAATAAGACGGCGAACGCAGCAAAGGCAGGAGGATTTCCATTGTATGTAACTGGGCCTTGCAGAGACCGACGCAGTAAGTAAAATAATAAAGCCATGTTTCGGCTGTGCAGCTTTTCAAACGGCCTGAAACGTCAAAAAGCCCGGGGAACAAATTGTTCCCCGGGCTTTCATTCATACTGTAAATCAGTCCTCCGGCTTGTCGGAATCGACCAGATAGCGCGAAAGCTGTTCCAGAAGCTCCGGCCCCACCCGCGCAACAATTCTCAAACCATGCTCCGTGAATTCTTCCTCCTGCAATGCACCGTCCTTGCGCACGCGGGCGGCCAGGCCGCTTTCTGCAAAAGGGAGAAGCGCCTCTACCTGCACGGTGCGAACCGGCAGGTTGCGCTCGACCGTTTCGAGCAGCTCGTCGATGCCCGCCCCCGTAACTGCGCTGATGCGCACGGCGTTGCCGATCATGGGTACGGCGCCGAGCTCCGGAACCAGGTCGCACTTGTTGAGCACCGGAATGACCGGGCGGTCTTTCCAGCCCAGCTCCGCCAAAAGGGCGCGCGTCACTTCCAGGTGAGTCTGCGCTTCGGGACTGGACGCATCGCAAACGTTCAGAATCAAATCCGCCAAAGCGGCCTGTTCAAGCGTGGAGCGAAACGCGTTGACCAGATGGTGCGGCAGCCTGCGTACAAAGCCAACCGTATCGATCAGCATCACGGTAACGCCGCTGGGCAGCTTTAAAGCCCGGGCCGTGGGGTCGAGCGTTGCAAACAGCTGATCCTTCGCCAGAACGCCCGCCTGTGTCAGATAGTTCATCAGCGTGCTTTTCCCGGCGTTCGTATAGCCGACGAGAGCAACGGTGATCACTCCGTCCTTCTGGCGGCGGCGGTTGATCTGCTCGCGGTGTTTTTCCACCTCTTCCAGCTGCTCTTTCAGGCCCTCGATCCTGCGGCGGATGTGCCGGCGATCGGTCTCGAGCTTCGTTTCGCCAGGGCCGCGCGTACCGATTCCGCCGCCAAGACGCGACATCGCGATGCCCTTGCCGCTCAGGCGCGGCAGCAGATAGCGAAGCTGGGCAAGCTCAACCTGGAGCTTGCCCTCCTTTGATTTTGCCCGGGCGGCAAAAATATCGAGGATCAGCATCGTGCGGTCGATCACGCGCACCTTTGTCAGCTCATCCAGATTGCGGATCTGGGTAGGCGAAAGCTCACAGTCGAAAATGAGCAAATCAATTTCGTAGCGTGTGCAGTAATCGGCAATATCCTCGGCCATGCCAGAGCCAACACATGTTGCGGAGTCAGGCGAAGGGCGCTTCTGCACCATCGAGCCAAACGGTTCCGCACCCGCGCTCCGTGTGAGCTCGTACAGCTCCGCCATTGAGGCCTCTACGTCGTATTCTCCTGTATCTACCGCCACCAAAAGCGCACGCTCGGGGCGAACTTCATTTTCAAACAATTCCATGGTAAGCTCCTATCCGCAGCCCGGAAAACGATCCCATTCCGGGAATGATTTGTACCTTATCATAGTATAAAAACGCCAGTTCGTCAATCACCGTTACCGCAGAGCCAGGTAAACGTACTGCCCGTAAAGCTTGTTCAGATTCAGCATCACACCGCCCGCCTCGGGAGTTGTTTTGCTCTGCTTAAAGGTCACCCTGTTCCCGCTGACAGCCACACCCTGGGTATTGCCCCACGGTGTGGCGATCCCGCTGTTTACCACTATATAGCTGCCGGAAGCGCTGTAATCGGCCAGCGGTTTTTCTTTTGAAAACACAAACACAAGCTTCGGTTCAAAATCGAGCGTAATCGAAGCCTCTTCAGTCCCTGTCCCCGCACGGCTGCCCGCTACCAGACCGTCGCTGAGTTTCAGCCGGTCGGCCTCGGTCAGATGCAGCACCATATCGGCCAGGTGCCCGCTGATCACCGTATCCAGGATCGTATTATCCTGTACAAAATCCTCTCGCCGGGGCTTATCGGTGTCTACCCAGCTATTTAGCCCCAGCTGGGGCGTTTTATTCGTGGACGGCATTCTGATTCCCTCCCAGTTGTTTCCATCATTCCAGCTCTCGAATCTGTTCCCAGGTGTATCCGGGCTCCTCGAGCTGCTGAAATGTTTTTTCCGTTTCCTGCAGATAGGCCCAAGTCACTTTTCCGAAATCAAAAATGATTTCCAGATGGGCGGGCAGAAAGCGCAGCGCGGATTGCTTTAAACGGTACCGCGTTACCTGCTGATCCAGCACTTCATAGCAAATGACATACAGCTTCTGTTCACGAGGAGCCTCCCAAAGCTCTGCGCGCAGTCCTATGGAAAACAGCGCGCGCTCCACGCTCTCTTTGGTGTTGTCGTTCACCGTCACCGCGCCGCGGTACAGAAGCATTTCGCGCCGCAGCTCCAGCGGCAGATCAGTGCGCTCCGAACCAAAAGCAAGCTCCCGCATCGCAAGACCCAATTCCTCGGCCGTTTCGACAAACGCTTCCTGCGTCAGGCTTTCGAGCGCCTGATAGACCAGATCAAGCCCTTCAGCCGCAGCGGAAAGCTCCGCCTCCACCCGGCTTTCGCCGTCCATTCGGTACAGCCGGAGCGGCAAGAGCTTTTCCCGCATGGAATCCATCGCCCTCATGCTATACCACGCTCCCCATCTGCTGCACATACACCGGGTCGGGCACCGCCAGCTGCGCAATCTCCATCTTTTTATCCTTGGTCAAGGTCTCGTCAAAATGATAATTGCGAATCAGCCCGGTGTCGATCAATCGCCTGCCGAGCTGCGCCAGAATGACGGATTCCCCGACGGAAAGCTGATCGAAATACGACTGGATCACCTCGAGGGTTTGGCTGGTGGCCGCTGCAAGGGTACACCCCGGTACAGGATCGATGTATATGGAAATTGGGAAGCCCACCAGCTCCGGCGAATGCACCGTTACCTCTACGTTTACCTCGCGCAGGCTGTTCAGCTCCGATTGTATTTTCGTCAGCAAAGCCTGCGGCGGGGCTGCGCCCCGGCCCGCGGCGTAGATGGCGACAGTTCCGCTGCCGTCTGCTCTGGGCAGAACGCTTGCGGACTGAATCCCGTCGTACTGCACCACATAACTGCGGTAAAATTCCGCGTTGGTGCCGTTTGGCAGCACCTCATAGCTTTTCAGCAGGCGCTTGCGCAGTTCCTCGTCGGTTTCCTCGTCGGCGCCGCCGGTAAATGCCTGCGGATTCGCTACAGTCTCCACACCTGCGGGGGGCGTGAGCAAAAGCGTCACGGTTCCCGCCGCTGCGTTGGATTCTTTGCCCCCCTGCTGCGATACCGCCGGCCCCTGTGCCGTCTGCGCACCGGCGGGGAGCGTGATATCCTGCGTTGTTTCAAAGCGCGGGCCGGCCTCGCCCGAAACGGCGCAGACCGTGCCTTTCGGGATCAGCACATCATACGGCAGGGTGCCGGAGCGCCCGAATACCAGCGTTCCGGAGGAAGGCGTCGCGCTTTTGCGCGAAAGTCCGCGCTGTGCTGCGTGCATCATCAGGTATTCCCCCTGCGCTGTTTGCGGGAACATCTGATTTTTCAGCCATTCCACCCCGTTCAGCAGGGAATAGACTTCGCCTGCCAGCACTTTAAGCCGGATTCCCAAATCAGACGCATCGTCTGCGGAAAAACCCGCCAGCTCCTGAAAGGTTTGCTGCATCCGCTCCAAAACAGAGCCGTAACTTTCCATTGGATTACCCCTCCTGTCCTGTCAGTTCCAGCGAAATGGTGCCCGGGCCAAAGGAAGTGGAAAGCTCCGCCACAAGGCGCGCGCGTCCCCCGCCGAGAGGTGTGCAGACGACCTGCTCCACCGAAACCCCCGGCAGCGCTGCGAGCGCTTCCTCCACAAGCTCGCGTGCCCTCGCGCTCAAATCCGCGCCGGACATCACCAGCGTGTGCAGCCTGCTGCCAAGCTCCGGGTCATACGAAAAACTGCCGCGCGGTACCGTAAGGCGAATCAAAGCCCGCTGCAGAAGTTCTTCTCTGCCTCTGACGGAGCCCGGCAGGCCGTTCACCCCAACCGCAAAATCGCCCTGATCCAGCCTGATGTCCATTACGATCCCCCCGCAGCGGAAAAGGTCTGGCCGTTGATGACCACCTCGCCGGAATTTTTCAGGCAGATTCGCGCCCCACCGGCAGAAAAGAGCAGAAGCTCGCCGGGCTCAAGCCCTCCGGCCTCCACAACGGTACCGGCGCAAACCGGGTTTTCCGCTCCGCCGAGGATCACCGCCCTTGCCCCTGCCGGGGGCAGATACGCGATTCCCCAGGGAGCCGCCAGCGCAAGGCGGCGGTATTCGGTTTCTCCCTGCGCGGCGATACGGGCGTCCTGACCACCTGTCACTTCACCCGAAACCACCGTTCTTTCTGAAATGCGCGAAGCAGCCATTTTCTCCGAAATCCACATCCTGTTTCCTCCTTTACTCCGCGGCACGCCGCAACGTGACGGTACAGAGCATTCCGCCGGTATTCAGCTCATACTCCACGTTCCACACTCTGAGCCCTGCCACACGGCCAAGCAATCTGTCGCTCAGTTCCGCGTTGCTGCCCGGCTGCACATCGGGCCAGCCAGGTAATGCCAGCGTGTATTCCAGCGACTTGTGCCGCGCGTTTGCAAGAACCTGCTTCGCACTGACCGCCGAGGAAGCACTCAGGCAGCGCCTGCGGCGAATGCCATCGCGCAGCGCCTGTTCATCCGTGAGTGAAACGGTATACCGCCCATCCTTGGCCGAGCGAACCAGAAGCTCGCTGATTCTCTCATATTCCCTGCGCGTTCTGGTCAGGGAAAGATACGTCAGCCCCCGCACGGAATCTCCAAACCAAAGTATACCGCTCTCTTCCGATTCGCCGACCGTCAGCTCGTCCCCCTCCTGCAAAACGGGAGAAGCGCTCCACACCCGGCGGCAAAAGCTTTCGAGCACCTGCCATTCACTCATGCCCTTTGTTACCGTAAACTCACCGATTTTTTCCGTACCGCTTGGTACCCGGTACCGCAAAAATCCATATGGCGCGGCATGGCGGGCAAACACGGTAGAAAATGGCGGGGAGTAATACGTCTGCGGCACCGCCTCATTGTCGAGCAGCAGCGCCGCAAGGCTCCGTCCCTCGACGCGCAGAAAGGCTCCTTTGGGTGAAATCTTCTCCTGCTGTACGTCCACGGGGCCGAAAAATATGATTCTCTCCCCATCCGAAACCCGCAAGCGGTACAGCGGGGGCAAAGCTCTCCAGGGGAATTCCCCCACCAGCTCGTCCGCGGGTGCTCCCGCGCCACGGCTGATGTGAACGGACAGCGGCGTGCCAAGGGAACAGACCTCCCCCTGTGCCGTGATTCCCTCAAATTTCACGGAATCACCACCCTCTCGCCTTCGCGCAGATAGTTCGGCCAGCGGATCGCCGGATTTTTCTCCAGCAGCTGCTGCACGGTGACAGAGTAGTACGCGGCGATCCGCCACAGATCGTCGCCCTCACGGCATTCGTACACCTGCCCGGAAAGCAGGTTCCCGGCAGCTTCCGCCGCGCCGTCCTCCCAGAACACAAAATGGTAACGCACAAGGTCCGGCTCGGGGTTGCCGATCAGTTCGAGCGTGACAAAGCGCGCGAAGAACGGCGGAACATTCGGCAGGGTCAGCACGGCCCGTTCCGTTTTTTCCAGCTCCCCATACAGCTTCTGGAACTGCCCGATGCAGTCCGCACCATAAAACTCGCCCTCGCCCTCCACCACGCGCTTCTGTACGCCGTAATCCTGCAAGATGCTCCCGGCAAACGGCGCCTGCAGCTCCCGCACCGCTCTGCGGCAGCTCACCGTCAGATGCTCGGGATTATGCGGCCAGACGTATTCCCCGTATTTCATCGGCTGCAGCTTCATGTCAGCTCCTCCTCCGAAATCGGGTGAGGATAGCGCCGATAATCCCGCTCCAGCACGCGGCTGATTCGTTCGGCCTGCTCCCTCTCCTGCACAGCGGAAACACTCCCGACAAGGTCTTCGGTTTCGTTCATATCGGCTCCTCCTCTCTGCTCCTTTTCCGGGCGGTCATCACGGCATGCTCTGCCAGAAAGCCGTTCCCGGCATCCGCCTGCTCCGTCAGCTCCTGCCACTCGCAGCCGCTGTATACGGTGCGTACGCCGTCCTGCACGGTGACAAGGCGAAAATCGCTCATCTCCCAAAGAGACGAGCGGCTGATGCTCTGCCCCAAACCACTCAACTGAGAAAGCTCCAGACGGTACGAGGGGGAAAGGTCCAGCCAGGCCACCGGCTCCGCCTCGCCAAACGCGCGGATTGCTCTGCGCTCTTTGACACACACGCATTTTACAGCGCTTGCGGAGGCGACCCTCTCGCCGTTCAGCTCAATGGATACGCTCTGACGCTTCGGCACCAAAAGCTCCATGTTATCCCCCGCTTTCCCGGCAGTATGCCGTCATGCCCACCTCGGCGCTCATTCGGAACGCTTCGGCGGCTTCGGAATACTCCACCTTCCCGCAGGAGATGGTCTGCAGACACAGCCCGTTTTCACCGAACAACAGCGCGTCGCTGATGCGCGAAAAGGCGTCCACACACGCTGTGCCGCCCATCGCGCGGGGAGCGGAAATCCAGATGCTGACCGTCAGCTCCGCCCGGCGCAGGGATTCATCCAGCGAGGCGGGGACAAAACGCACCGGCAGGATTTTGAACACGGCGCTGATGCCGTCTGACTTTCCCCGCCTGTTCTCCCACGCTGTCGAAAACCGGATATCCCGAAGGGACTCCCTTTCCTGCAGTTGCCGCAGCAGCTCCTGCTCCAGCAAATCAAATTCCGCCATCTGTTTCCTCCCCCGGCAGTTCCCGCAGAACCGCCCATACATATAAAATCCGGTTCCCCGCCAGAAAGCCCTGCGCGCGAATGACCTTGTATTCCTTTTCCGCGCAGCGCAGCATCGCGCCGTTCATCTGGTCCAGCCTACAGTCCGGCGGGCCGATGTAAAAGAAATGGGAATTGTCAAAGTACCCCTCCGGCATCCATGCGTCGTCGAGGTAAACCTTGTTCTTGTAGTTCATCGCCTGAATCATGGCCCGCACGGTCACCGGGCTTTCTCCCGGTACCGTAACCACCGTTTCGCTGCCATACCGCTCCAGCATCCGCCGCAGAAATGCCGCCCGCGTCATGAGCGCACCTGCCTAAAATAAAATTCCTCGTCACGCAGGTAAGGGGCGGCGGCACGGCGCGCCTCCAGCCAAAGTCGGCGGGCCGCTTCCATTCCGGCAGAGCTTTTTGTCACACGGACGTCTCCGGCGGTAAAATCACTCTCCGGGGTGCTGGACTGCGCTACGGAATAGCGATAAAAGGCCAGGGCGGCGGCAGCGGCGTTCAGAAGCGCCGCCCCCTCCTCCGCTCCGGTGAGTACCTGAGCGTTCAGCTCCTGCATGGCCTCTTCACACATCCCCTGCCAGGGCTGCGCTTCTTCCGGGGAAAGCCCCGAAAGGCAAAGAAACCGTTCCAGAATCGCCTGCTGATTCATCGGCTTTCCCTCCTATCCTTTTATTCTCCAGTATAGCTGACGGCGCGGCATGCCCCGGCAAAGATCTTCGCAAACCCGGCAATCACACTGATGGAAGCGCGCTCCAGCTGGCGGTCGATCAGCTTGTCAGAATCGGTCAGCACATCCCCGGCCTGCACCATTTCCAGCGCGCAGTTCTTATCAAGGCCGATCAGGCGGCTGCCGGAAAGCGACGGCACATGCAGCAGCTTTGCGCCAAGCGGCGTAGCCAGCTTGCCGGTACCCTGAAAATCAAGTCCAGCCACGGAATCCTGAAACTCCTTCAGGTTCAGAATATCCTCTATCGCCGGGGTAGAGGCCAGAATGGTGTTCAGCTCGTAGGGCTGCAAAGCGCTCCACAGGCTGACCATGTTTTGATACGAAAATTCGCCGGTCACATCCGTCACCGGGGCGGGATTGCCGTTTCCGTCGCCGTCGAGCAGTACGTTTACCGCGTCGTCAAGCTGTGCGCGGGCGATATACGCGCCGATCTGCCGCAGCGTGACGGTAAACAGGTCCAGCTTCTGAAAGCGCAGCGCTTCATACGACGCCACCAGCATGCGCCCGCGCTTGTGCAGGCGCACCAAATTTTCCTGTGTTTTGACCACCGTGCGGGGGATTTCCGCACCCTCGACCACCGGCAGAAGCTCTTTGTCCTGCGGCAGGGGATCGGAGGTGATCGTGCGATAATCCATCGAGTTGATTTTCGTTACCGTCGCCACAATGCCGGGCAGCAGATCGGCCCGCTCCATTCCCTGACGCACCGCGCGCGAAACATATTCGGGGAAAAGTGCCGCGCTGTCGCTGGTCTGAAAGAATTTTTCCACCGGGTCGGAGCCGGGTCCTCCTACGCGGATGTCAAAGCGCTTGAGCTGGCGCTGGTAGGCGTCCAGTCCTGACAGAGGGGTACCCTCGTAATTCGTAGAGGGGTCTAGCTCCTCCAGAGTCCGGGTAAAGCCCTTACCCGTTGTATACATTCCCTTTTCCAATTTGAGCGTATCATAAAAAGCCATGTGTTCTCCTCCTTTTCCGTTACAGAATCACGCCGCATACCGCGGCGGAAGTATCCACGTCCACAACCAGAAACTGCCGACCAGCCGCGTCCGTCTTGATCTTGCCCGCACCGTCGCCCACAAGCGTCTGGTAGCCGACCGCCGGGGCCGTGCCTGTGTAGGGCAGCCGCACGTACCCGGCCAGCTGCACGGCGGCAAATCCGTCGCGCACATTTACCGCAACGCCGCAGAACGCCTTTCCCGCGGCGCAGGGGGCCACCGCTCCGTTTGCGCTCATCATCACCGGCACTCCGGCCAGAACTCCTTCCGTCGCTTCAAAGGTAACGAGCTTCTCTCCATACCCGCCAAATGCTACTTTCATGCTCTTTCCTCCCGTTTCTGTATTAAATTCGGAACATGTCGTTTCCGCTGTCTACTGCCTCCAGATGCTCCGGCGCCAGCTGAGGACGCAGCGGCAAAATGCCCTCCGCCTGCTGTTTGAGCGCTTTTTCCAGCGAGAGCAGATCCTCGAGCGGCATACTCTGCGCCGCACGGCCCATCACCTCCGCCGGGATTCCTGTTTTACCGAGTGCGCACAGCCTCACCACATTTTTGCTCACGCTTTCGCGGTACTGCCTGCCGCTCTCCGCCAGAGCCTCCAACTGCTCCAAATGTTTTTCAAGCTCCCCGGTCTGCGTGGCGGTCAGCGTTATCTGTTCCCCTGCGCGCAGCGACTTCCTGATTTCCTCCATCAAATCCGTTTTCTCCTTTCCGGGCCGAAAGGCCTTGATCACCCCGGCTGCCCGCTGGGCGGGTACCGCAACAAACGACCATTCGTAGGCGTCCGCCGGCTCGTCGAGTACGGTACAACAGATTTGCTCCCGTCCCTCGCCGCCATAGCTGCGCCCCTTCACATGCCCGCACGGCTGCTTCACCCGATCCGCTCCGCAGACGGAACAGGTGGATTTCCCCACCGCGCAGCCCACGCTGACCTCCTTTTTGATTCCCGATTCGAGCTCCAGAATCAAATCGGCATTTTTCTCCGTTTTCGGCAGATAAGCCCTTGCCACCAGCCGGGTGTACGGCTCGCCCGCTTGTGTTTTTTTCTGCGGGTCGGTTTCCACGTGGGTGGAAAAAATCCGAGTGGTCTGGTCGCCGCTTTTCATGCTGTGGTCGAACAGCCCGGTTTTCCCGAGGAACAACTCCCCCAGCCGGTGCAGCGCCGGGATCGTGAAGCGCTCGAAATCGCGGTCGATCTCGTTGTCGCACAGCACTACCGAAAACACATATAGCTCTTCGGGTGAAAATTCCCGCCGGGTGTAGCGACCAATCTGCCGAAGCTCCTCCACAGAAGCCGCGCTCTGCGCGCTCTTGATCACATAGCCCTCTCTCATGCTCTTCCCTCCTTTTCCTTCTGAACTTCCCATTCCAGCTTCGCTGCCTGCGCGTTTTTGATCCTTGCCCCTGCCAAATCTACCGTATCCTGCAGGCTGATATCCTCCCAGATGATCTCCATCTGCTCGGAATATCCGTTCAACAAAAGCCACATCCGGCAGATTTTCTCGATCACCGGCTCGAGCAGGCGGCGGTAGCTTTCCAGCTCGCTGGTGAGAAGGTCGGCCTGCTGAGAGGACATCCTCTCGGTCGACGACCACGAAAGCCCCAGCAAAAACGGCGGCACGCCCAGCTTCGCCACAATCTGCTCCAAAAGCTGGCGCACGGGGATTTCACTGTCCAGAATCTGATTGTCCGCGCCGATCACCCGGATACTCACGTCGCCCACAGCGACAAAATCGCTCACTCCGGCTCCCGGCTGCATCGCGCGGCTCCACTGGTCGGCGATCTGCCGGGCACGTTCAGCGCCGTAGGCCCGGTCTCCCTCGCCGGAGGGCTTGTAGGTCACCGCAAAACGGGTATTTCCCACACGATCCCAGTTGATGCCGATCGTATGGTAAATTTTCATCAGAACCTCCCCTAAAAAGGGAAGCCCCCGCAGAATCGATACGCCGCGCACCTCCCCCGGCTCGGGATTCAGCGCGGACATCAGCACCAGATTGGGGTGTTTCACCGGCACAGCTTCTCCCGACTGCCCGCGCACACATAGCTGAACCTCCAGCGGATTTTCTCCCCGGCGCAGCTCCAGATGCTCCAGCCGGGCATTGTAAAGCCCCGCGATTCCGCAGGCGTCCGCGCTCAGAAGGATTTCCCCGACAGCGGTGCCGTACATCAGCAGCTGGTCAAGGTAGGTGCATAAAAAGCTCTGGATTCCCGCCTGCGCCGCGCCCACCGGAACATGCCTCAAAAACTCCGTCAGCCCCCGCAGTGCGGCAGTGTCCGGGCATTCCACCTGAAAGGTGCCGATCAGCCGCACTGTCTTTTCCAGCGCGGCGGAAATGATCGGCACCGATTCCCGCAGCGTTCCATACAAACGCTGTTCCCCGCCCGCGAGCGGCGCGTACCGATTCCATTCCCAGCCTGCCTGCCACCCGGAACGCGGGGCTGTCTGCATGGCGGGAACGGCAGGCGGGCTTTTCTTTGTTTTAAACCAACCCATCATACTCTCCTGTCCGGCGCGGCGCAGCTACCGCAAAGCAGCCTTCCGCGTCCTGCTGTAATATTGTCGCGGTAAAATACCGAATGTCGTCCATGGCGTGGTCGTTTTCTTTTATTGGCGCGTCGCGTGTGGAGTCGGAGCTCCACCGGTACAGCGCGAATTCTCGCATCGCGTCGGCGCAGGTGTCACAAATGCAAAGCTGCCCGGCCTTGAGCGCCGCCGCCACCTGACGGATTCCATCCAGCACATCGTTTCTGGCCGGAATCACCCGGAACTCCCCGTGGCGGCGGATGACCGCCATAAAACTCGCGGCGGAGGGGTCGGCCACCACACATTCGATTTTTCTGCCCCCGGCGAGCTGGCACAGCCCGGCGTAATGTTCCTCGTCCGTGCGCTGAAAACCTTCCCGGCGGGAATCGTAGTAATATTCCGCAATCCGGTACCAGCAGCCGTTCTGGCTTCCCCACATCCCAAAGGAGGAGGGGTTTACCGTGCCGTAATCACACGAAATCACGTAGCGTTCCAACGCCTCCTGCGGTACGGGACAAAACTGCTCCTGCGTCATAAAAGGGTACACCAACCCCTCGGCAGCCACCCACTCCCCCAGCACAAAGCGCCGGTAAAACGGACCGGAATACAGCCCACGGTAGCGCTCAAGCATCGCCTCGGACAGCGACGGATTATCTTCCATCTGAAAATGCAGGTACAGCGCGTTCTTTTTCGCGGCGTTCTGAATCCACTCGCGGTAAAACCAGTGCTGCGGATGCTCCGGGTTACAGTTAAACCAAAAGGTCGAGCCCTCCACCGAGCAGCGGGCCAGTGCTTGCTCCACAAACGAGCGGGGCATCAGGGCCACCTCGTCGAACAGAACTCCCGCGAGCGTCATGCCCTGAATCAGTGCGGAGGAGGACTCATCCTTTCCGCCAAACAGGTAAAAGCGGTTTTCGCGCCCGCCCGCCGAGATGGTCAGCAGATTCTCCGAAAGCTTCAGGGAACATTCAAAGCCGTTTTCCCGCAGCACCGGCAGCAGGGGCACGACCAGATTCCGCCGCAGGGAACGAATGGTTTTCCCGCACAGCGCGAATGACTGGCCATCAAACCGGTAAAACGCCCACGCGATAAAGGAAATTCCAAGACAGAGTGTCTTACCGCTTCGCACCGCTCCGTCGCAGATCACCGCGCTGTAATGCTCAAACGGACTGCCCCGGCACCACCAGCTCAGCGCCTGAAGCTGCTTTTTCGAAAAAGGGTGAAACTCCAAACTCAGTCCTCCTCCGGCGAATTCGGCTCAAAG
Organism: Clostridium sp. MSTE9; assembly: GCF_000277625.1. Classification (NCBI taxonomy): domain Bacteria; kingdom Bacillati; phylum Bacillota; class Clostridia; order Eubacteriales; family Clostridiaceae; genus Clostridium; species Clostridium sp. MSTE9. Next base: position 12,108 of record NZ_AKFU01000034.1, on the reverse strand, counting down.
CTGCGCACGCTCTGCTCAAGCGCACGGTAAAAGCCGCCCGGGCCCTCCCCGCGATCCTCATTCATCTGCTCCAAACATTGCAGCGCCTTGATGCGGTCAAAAAACTTGATCTCCATTCCACCGCCCTTGGGGCGCTTGATTTCCGCCACATTGAATAAATCCATCCCGCGAATCTCCAGCTGATCCGGGTCGTCGCAGAACATCAGCCGCACGGCGTCCGCAACCGTGCCAAACGCCAGCTTGTCGTAGCCCCGCATAATTTTTCGCTTCGCCTTATTTGGGTCCGTCATACGCCCTCCTTCCCCGTCTCATTGTCTTGTTTTGTGACAAAGTTCCTCGCCATTCCTACCGACCAACGCAATCTTTACCATTCCTTGCATGGTCTGACAAAGCTGCTTCGTGTTTTCTCGGGATCGGCAGGTTCTGACTCCCCCGGACAAAATAAAAAAACTTTCCCCTAAAAGAGAAAGCATTCAAAAATATTTTTTATTTTTCCGCGAAGCAGGGAAAAAGAGAGCACAAATTGTAGAATCATTCAAAATATATACTATATGTATATTTCGGTTTCTTTTCCCAGAAAAAACACTTGACATTTTCACACGATCGCGCCATACTGTATATATAGTATATATACAGTATTCGGAAAGGAGAGCGCCGTGGATATTCTCATCAGCAATTCAGACAGCAGACCCATCTACGAACAGATCACACACCAAGTGAAAAACCAGATCATCAGCGGCAAGCTGAAAGAGGGCGACGCTCTGCCGTCGATGCGCGTACTGGCCAGGGAACTGCAAATCAGCGTGATCACCACGAAGCGTGCTTATGAAGATCTGGAGCGCGACGGCTTCCTGATCACCCGGGCCGGCAAGGGCAGCTTTGTCGCAGCACGCAACGTTTCGGCCATTCAGGAGGAACACCTGCGCCAGATCAGGGAGCTGATCTCACAGGCCGTGCGGCTGGCACAGGCCGGCTCTATTTCCCTTGAACAGCTTTCTGAACTTCTCAATCAACTTTATAAAGGAGAATCGATATGAAGAATTTACTGGAAGTACGCGGCCTGACGAAGCGTTTTCCCTCCTTTGCCTTACAGGATGTCAGTTTCTCTATTCCCGGCGGGAGCATCATGGGGATGGTAGGCGAAAACGGCGCCGGTAAAACTACCACCATTAAACTGCTTTTAAATGAGCTGAAGCCCGACGGCGGCGAGATTCGGATTTTTGGCTCCAACGCGCAAAAGGAAGAGCGTAAAATCAAAGAGCAGATCGGCGTGGTATTCGACGACTGTTATTTTCCCGGGGAGTTCCATTCCCGGCATATCAGCGATCTGCTAAAAAGATTTTTCAAAGACTGGGATGAACCGCTGTACCAGTCCTATTTGGAAGAATTCAATCTCCCGCGTGATCAGCTGATCAAAGATTTTTCCAAAGGAATGCGGATGAAGCTTTCGATTGCCGCCGCGCTGGCTCACCATCCCCGCCTCCTGATCCTGGATGAAGCCACCAGCGGGCTCGATCCTGTGATGCGCAGCGAAATCCTTGATCTGCTTTTGGAATTCATTCAGGACGAAGAGCATGCCGTGCTCTTCTCCTCGCACATCACCGCCGATCTGGAGCGGATTGCGGATTATGTCACCTTCATTCACGAAGGCAAAATACTGCTGAGCGGCTCAAAGGATGAAATCATGGATTCTTATGGCGTTGTAAAGTGCGGCGCGGAGGAATTCGGCCGCCTGCCGAAAAGCGATTATCTGCGCAGCCGAAAGAATTCCTTTGGCTGCGAGGCACTGATCAAAGACCGGCCGGGATTTGTAAAGCGCCACCCCGGGCTGATGGTAGACCCGGCCAGTCTTGACGACATTATGGTGTTCTATGGGAGGGAGCAAAAACGATGAAAGGTTTATTGATGAAGGACCTCATGATCTCCAAACGAAGCCTTCTGGCTTTCAGCGCGATTCTTTTGCTGCTGTTTTTCATCTCAATGGTGGTGCATTCCGATTATTCCCTTCTCGGTGACGGGACGTTGTCTTTCATGACCATTTATTTCACAGTGTTTTTGTCCATCAATCTGTTTGCATATGACGAAGCCTGCAAGTGGAATCTTTACGCACTTTCCTTACCGGTCAGCAAGCGTCTGTTGGTACTCGGCAGGTACGTCTACTTATTGTTGGCAATCCTTGTGGCCACTTGCCTTTCCTTCGCGTTCTCGGCGGCTGCAGGCAATCTGTTCCATGCGGAAACCATTCTTCAAATTCTAAGCTCTATTGGGATGTCGTTCATTCTAATCGGCATTCTGGCTCCCCTGATGTACCGCTTTGGCACCCAGACCGCGCGGATCCTGCTGATGGGCGTTTTTTTGCTTGTCTTTCTACTGATCTATCTTCTGCAAAAACTGCCGTTCTCAATCTCCGGACCAGGTGATCTGTCCATTGTTTTTCTGGTAGCGGCTGCCTTCGGGGCTTGTGTTCTCCTGTTCTTTCTATCCTATCTGATTTCCTGTAAAATCATGGAACAGAAGGATGTCCAGTAAAGGAAGGGGCCGGTTACTTTTCTGCGGAATCGCGGGGAGCGGAAGGTACCCGTCCCAGTTCCCACGAATCATATCTCTCCGCATTCTTTTCCCTGCATCCGCAGCTTCTGCAAAGAAAGGAGTAAATCACTTTGAAAGGCTTATTGTATAAGGATTTTGTTCATCTGCGCAAATTCCTGCTCGCCGGGCTGTTTTTAATCGTGTTTTCCCTTGTTGGCGTCTGGATCTTTCTCAATCGGCTGGGAGAAAAAGATTTTGCCTATGGCTTCATCGTTTCGGCTTCGACGCATTGGCTTACTTTGATAACGGCTTATTTTGCTTTTCAGAGGGACGAAAGGAACAAGTGGAATGTCTATGTACTGTCGTTTCCGGTGGACAAAAGACTGCTGGTGCGCAGTCGGTACCTGTTTCTGTCCTGTATTCTCCTTACGGGCAACCTGATGGGTTTTTCTCTCTCTGGATTTTCCTATGGTTTTACTCAGGAGGTATTTCTAGAGCACTGCGGGATGATCGGTCTCACGCTTCTGCTGCTCAGTGCCTTTTTACCGGCGGCCTACCGAAAGGGCTCGCAGGACGCGATCTGGATTCTGGTTCTTTGCTATATTTTATTGAATGTTTTTGACTTGATTTTCGGTCTTATCGGTCGTAATACGGAAATCCTGCTCCTTCTTAATACTTTGGTTTTCCACCAGGCCCCAGTTTTCGGTCTTTTTTTTGCGCTCCTGCTGTTTTGGGGCTCTTACTTCCTTTCCTGCAAGGTACTCGAAACAAGCGATGTCTCTTAATCCAAAATCCTTCATTTTAGAGATAAAATTTTTCTATAAAATAAATTTCACAACGGCCGACCTGAATCAAAAAGCGATTTGGGCCGGTTTTTTCGTCGGATCGCACCACGTTTTTATCAATTGTTGTAAGCCCTTACAAAAATAGCAAAGTTTTTTTGTCTGCCCCTCTCCCGCTTCCAGATTGACAGAGTTCGACAAGTCTTATATAATTGTCTCAGTCACATATTGGAAAATTTTAACAATCGATTTTATTTTTTTGAGACCATTGCCGAATGACTTTGCGGCTAAGATAAAAATTGTTGCTTTGGAGGGCCCTCATGAAAAATCTATCCATTCCCAAAAAACTGACTGTCAGCTTTACCTTAGTTGTTGTTTTATTCAGTGTGATGATCGCCTGTATTGTCATGTTCGGGATGAAATCGATTGCAAACTCTCTGAACAGCTTCTATCAAGGGCCGTATCAAACCGTAACCGCATCGGAAGATTTGAACAAATCACTCAACGCACAGCAGAAATATCTGCTGATGTATTTGACAAACGACGACCAGGATTCCATTGTCGGGTATCAATCCGAACTGAGAAGGCTGGATCTGGCGATGCAGTCTGACATAGCGATCTTAAAAAACAACCTGACCTTACAAGAAAATCAGGACAAGCTGAATCTGCTGATCGCCAACTCAACCACCTTAAAAAGGCTGAGCGAGCAGCTGCAAAACATGTACAGCCGCGGAGAAGTGGAGTCCGCAAAAAAGCTGTACTACTCCGATTTTATTACGATTGCCAACGCATCCCAAACTCTTTCTTCCACACTCAGTTCATCCTCTAAATCCGTGGCGAACCAATTTTATATCAGCGCTTCCAAAACCGAAAAGCAAACGTATCAGATCATTGCCGTTTTCAGCGCCGCCATCCTCGTTTTTATCATTTTGATCTGTATCTATATTGTCCGTATCATCACAAAGCCGATCAAGCAGATCGAGTCCGCCATGCTCCGCTTCTCTGAGGGAGAGCTGGATGTGGATATCCCCTATGTTTCAAAAGATGAGCTGGGGGTTCTGGCAGAAGGCATGCGTACTGTATCCGGGAATCTGAAAGCTTACATTGACAACATTTCGTACGTGCTTGGCGCCATTTCAAAAGGCGACATGACCGTAACCGTTGATGTCGATTACAAAAATGATTTTGCGCCGATCAAGGAGGCTCTGGTCTCCATTGTGGATTCCCTGAACAGCACCCTTTCACAGGTTCAAGTTGCCGCCAGCCAGGTTTCTACCGGGGCAGAGCAGGTATCCCTGGGTGCACAGACTTTGTCGCAGGGAGCCACAGAGCAGGCCAGCTCGATTGAAGAGCTCGCCGCCACCATCAGTGAAATTTCCGATAAGGTAAAGGCCAATTCTTCCAACGCGCAAACCGCCAGCTCGCATGCGGATGAAACAGCCCGCGTGATTCAGGACGGCGACACGCTGATGCAGCAGCTTGTGGGGTCGATGTCTGAAATGGAAAAGACCTCTACCGAAATCAACAAGATCATCAAAACCATTAACGATATTGCCTTCCAGACGAATATTCTGGCCCTGAACGCAGCGGTAGAGGCCGCCCGGGCCGGTTCCGCGGGACGAGGCTTCTCCGTCGTGGCGGAGGAAGTCCGGAACCTGGCAAGCAAAAGCGCCCAGGCTGCCGATAACACCACTTCTCTGGTCGAAAACACCCTTTCCGCCATCCAAAACAGCACCACGCTGGTAGACAAGGTACGCAAGTCTCTTGATGCAATCGCAAAGAGGTCCTCCGACGTCACCGTTCTGATTCAGGATATCGCGGTCTCCTCACAGGAGCAGACCGGCGCGATCGATCAGGTCAACGAAGGTATCAATCTGATTTCCGGCGTCGTACAGACAAACTCCGCTACCGCAGAAGAAAGCGCAGCCGCCAGTGAAGAGCTGTCCGGTCAGTCCGAAATCATGCTCAGCCTGGTCAACGTGTTTCAGCTAAGAGAAGGGGCCACCGTCGAACCCGTGCAGATCTCCGACCTCCCAGAAGATCCCGGGTATTCCGATTTTCCGCTTTTCTCCGACGAGCCCGACCTCTTTTCGGAAGAAGAATCCGCCGAGCTTGCTCCGTTGCTGTGAGAAAGAAAGAAACAGCTTCAGACATATCCTCCTGATAGATTCATAAAAAGCGCACCAGATCGGTTTTAAATCCCGATCTGGTGCGCTTTTTATTCAGCCGAGTTTTAGACCCGGTTTATTTTACGCTCTGCTGTGTTTCGCCGTTGTCGGCCAACAGCGTAGCTGTTACTTCAAAGGTCTTGCCCTGCTGGCCAATCGCGCCCGGACGGTAAAGCGTCATTTTCATCGTATCCCCCGGCTTATGCAGACCCAGCTTCTGGTACAGCTCCGTCATGGTCGAGATCGACGTGCCGTCCACCTTTGTAATAATGTCGTTCACCTTCGCCTCTGTCCCCTGAAATGCACTCTCGGAATCGATCGAAACGATAACCACCCCCTGCGGCCAGCCCAACTGCTGCTGCAAGCTGGTCACCTGATTCGCGCCAATGCCCAGACGAGCCCGCCCAGACACATACCCGCTCTTGATCAGGTCATCCACAATGCTTTTGGCGCGCGCGATCGGGATGGAAAAGCCCATTCCCTCATAGCCCTCCGCCACAAGCTTCGAGGTGTTCACACCGACCACCTGTCCATACAGGTTCAACAGCGCGCCGCCGGAAGCCCCGGGGCTGATCGCCGTGTCGGTCTGAATATACGTCATGTTCGCCTTGTCGCTGTATCCCACCGAACGATTCAGACCCGAAACAACGCCGCGGGTCAGCGAGCTGGCAAAGGTCATGCCGCCCGGGTTGCCGATTGCCAGAACCCAGTCGCCGACAGCCAGTGAATCGGAATTTCCGAAAGCAGCCACAGGCAGATTTTTTGCATCGATTTTTAGGACCGCCAGATCCGTCGTTTTGTCAAAGCCGACCACCGCTGCGTTGTACTGGCTGTTGTCGTGCAGAATCACGCGCAGCAGCGAATGGTTTTTTGAGTCCTTGATCACATGCGAATTCGTGATGATATAGCCGTCCGAACGGCAGATGATCCCCGAGCCGGAACTGGTCCCCTCCTGCGTTTCGCAGACCACACCGATAATGGAGGGAGATACCTTCGCGTAAATCTCTTTCGCGGTGCTCTCCCCGCCCGTGGGCGCAGACGCAATCGCCAATCCCGCAAATTTGGGGTCGGCCAGCGTTCCGGTCGGCGCAGGCTCCGCGTCTTCCACACTCTGAGAAGGCTCCGCAGATTCCGGCGGCGCCTCGGAAGGCCCCTGCGGCGGCTGCGAAGAAGCCGAGGAATCGTTTTTCTCCGGTAAAAGCGCCGTATAAACGCTGAGGCTGAAAAACCCAAGCACAAAAACGGCGGTTAAGGTCACGAGCGCGCCGATAAACAGACGGTAGCCCCTGCTCTTCGGCGGTTTTGGGGTATATTCCGGCTGATGAAACGGCCCCTTGCCCGCTCCCTGCCCGTAAGGCGCATAGACCCGCGGGGGCTGATAGCCAAACGGCATCTGTTGCCCTTGCGGCGGATAGGGCGGATACCCATACGGCGGGTATGGCGGGTAACCCGGATACTGCTGCCATCCGTTTTGCGGATACCCGTACGGTGCCTGCGGCGGCTGACCCGGTGCAGGGTTCTGCTGTTCTCCGCTCTGCGCGGAACCATAGGGGTTATACGGCGGTGCCCACTGGCCCGGCGCGGTATCCTGCCGTCCCTCGCTCTGCGCGGAACCATAAGGACCATACGGCGGCCTTGGCTGCTCCGCCGCGGGATTCTCCTGTTCCTGTGCGGGGTTCTTCTGCGGTTCACCCGGTGCGTCTGTTTCTGGGTTCGGGTTCTCTTCGTGCACCTCTTCGGGCGCTCTATCCGCGGCGGAACTCTCTTTCTCCGGCTGTGCCGGGGGAGGTTCCTCCGCTTCCGGAATCGGCGCATCTGAATCGGAACCTGCATCCGGCTCTCCGGCCGGATCATCACTAGGCCCCTGCGAATCTGTCCGCTCCAAATCCGGCAGGCTGCTCTGCGGGGGATCCTTTTCCTCTTCGGCCGCGCTTTCGGAATGCGTTTCCTTCTGTAAGAAAAACTCTTCCAAAGTATCCGGCCAGGGCTTTTGGGATTTCTCTGCCTCGTCGGCTTCTCCCTGCCCGTCGGGTTTTTTCCACTGAAAATCGTCCATGCTCATCCCCCCGTAAAATGGTTTACCCCTTCGGCTCCTTTTTATCCTTCGAAAGCTCCTTAAACGGCGCATCCTCAGCCTCGGCCTTGATCTGTTTTTCCTTGTTTTTCGGCAGCCAGAACTGGAATTCGCAGTATTCGTTCTCCACGCTCGAAACCGTGATCTCGCCGCCGTGCAGCCCGATGATGGTGCGTACGATATACAGGCCAAGCCCCATCCCGTTCTTATCGTAGCTTCTCGATTTATCCGTTTTGTAAAAACGCTCGAAAATCATGTCGACCTCGTCAGGCGGGATTCCCGCGCCGCTGTTCTTCACACGAACGATGTCCCGGTCGGCTTTATCCTCCACATGAATCTCGATGTATCCGCCGTTGTTGGTAAACTTTACGGCATTTTCAATCAAATTATACATCACCTGATGAATCATATCCGGGTCGCCGTCGACGAACAGGCTTTCCGCATCCTCCAGTCCGCGCACCTCCAGGTGCTTGTCCTCAATCGCCTTTTCAAACGAAAGCAGAGCCGAAAAGATGGTGTTCGTCAGATCAAAGCGTCCAGGCCGCAGCTTCAGCTCGCCGTTGTCGATGCGCGAAAGATCGAGCATCGTGCGCACCAGCCGCGAAAGGCGCTTGACCTCGGTGGAAACGATCTTCAGGTATTTTTCCTGCTGCTCCGGCGGAATCGTCCCATCCAGTATGCCGTCGATGAACCCGGCGATGGTCGTCATCGGCGTTTTCAGCTCGTGCGACACGTTGGCGATAAAGTTGCGGCGCACCGTTTCACCGGAGGCCAGCGAAGCCGCCATGTTGTTAAATGCCAGCGCCAGCTGGCCGATTTCGTCGTTGCTCGTCACCGGAACACGCACCGAGAAATTTCCCTCGCCAAAGCTGTGCGCCGCCAGCGACATTTCATGCAAAGGCCGCACCAGCCGGTACGAAAACAGCCACACCATGATGAATGACAGCATAAAAACCGCCGCCGCGGCAATCAGGAACATCCGCAGCGCTTCTGTGCGGTACACCTGCAAGGAATAGATGTTGGAGGCGGTAAATACCGCTCCGATCGTGACAGTCGTACCGTTGTCACCCAGCACCTGAATGGGCACGCCCACAATGTAATGGGGCTGCTGGTAAATCCCTTTGAGGGTACCGGTACCCATATAGCCGCCATTGATCACCTGAGTCATGATGTCCGCGCCCACAACGCCGGCTCCTACCTCCCCGCTGCCGGTATAGGCCGAGAGAAGGCGGGCTCCGTTTTTATCCGTTACGAAAATATCCGCGTCAATATTCACCGAGAACGCAGAGATAAACGCCTGCATGCGTTTGCCGTCCACCATGTATTGATTGTTCTGGATCATGATCACGCTTTCCGACGCCACAGCCGCAACGCTCTGAGCATTTTTACTCAGCAGCTCCCGCTTTTCGTCCTGCCAGTAGCGCGAAATAAAGCTGATCATCACCACGCCCAAAAAGATAAAGCTGACAAAAATGATCGTCAGTGTGATGCGCAGATACTTTTTAAACAGAGTTTTTTTCACTCCGCGAGACGCCCCTTCTCCATTTCAATCCATCCTCCCATGCAGGGAGCAACAGACGGTCTTGCCGCCGCCGAGAAATACGGCGCCGCTTATTCCTTGACCTCGAATTTATAACCTACGCCCCAAACGGTTTTCAGGGCCCATTTCTCTGAAACGCCCTCCAGCTTTTCGCGCAGGCGCTTTACGTGTACATCTACTGTGCGGGAATCGCCGTAATAGTCGAAGCCCCACACCTCATCGAGCAGCTGGTCACGCGTAAAAACACGGTTCGGGTTGCTGGCCAGGTGGTAAATCAGCTCCATCTCTTTGGGGGGCGTGTCCACCTGAACGCCGTTCACACGCAGCTCGTAGTTCGTCAGGTTGATCGAAAGCTTGTCGAACTTCACTTCCTTAATCAACTCGTCGCCATTCTTGCCCACGCGGCGCAGCACCGCCTTAATGCGGGCCACAACCTCTTTGGCCTCAAAGGGTTTTACCACATAATCGTCCGCGCCCAGCTCCAAACCGAGCACCTTGTCGAATACCTCGCCCTTCGCCGTGAGCATGATGATCGGGCACTGAGACTTCTTGCGAATCTCACGGCAAACCTGCCACCCGTCAAGCTCCGGCAGCATAATGTCCAGAAGGATCAGATCCGGGTTCTCTGCATCGAACAGATCCACCGCTCTTTTGCCGTCATTGGCGATCGCCACGTGAAAGCCTTCCTTTTCCAGATACAGCCGCAGCAGCTCGCAGATGTTCTGGTCATCGTCGACTACCATAATTTTTCCTGCCGCCATAGTATTCTACTCCTTCCGTCCTGTTTATATGAACATTCAAAATCACTTCTGCGGGATTTCCGTACGGTACTACGGGCACAACGCGCCGCTGAAAAATCAGCCTCAAAAGCGCCGCGCCACATACCGTAATGATATCTTGATTCGCCGCGCATCCTAACCGCAAACACTTTTGCAGTTATTATACCAGATTATTATACTAAAATGGGCAATAAAAAGGATGAATATTTTTTAAAGCTTTCACCCGGCGGCATACGCTCTGCGGGCCTTTGCAGCTGTTTTGGGCTGGGATGCCGAAATTGCCCGCTTCTTTTTTGTTCCGGATATTTTTGCAATAAATTCACTTGCAGGAAATGCGGTACAATGGTACACTGTAATGTATGGCTCGCAGGAGGGATTCCCGAAATGAATAAACTCACAAAACTGTGGAGGTTTCTCACTTCACCAGAGATGCTTTCCTACCTGGTATTCGGTGTTCTCACCACACTGATCAACATTTTGCTGGCCGGCCTTTTGTACGATGTTCTGCACTGGAACCTGTACGTGGCCAACACGCTGGCTTGGGTCGCTTCCGTCGCGTTTGCCTTTTTCACCAATAAGCTGTTCGTGTTCCAAAGCAAAAGCATGGCGCCCGCGGTATTGATGCGGGAATCGATGTCTTTTCTGGGGGCGCGCCTGTTTTCACTGGGCGTCGATACCCTCGGCATGGGGCTTTTGGTGGATTTACTTCACTGGAATTTCTGGGTGGCCAAAATCCTGATGAACGTGATTGTGGTCATTCTGAATTACATTTTCAGCAAGCTGCTGATCTTCAACCAGAAAAAATAAAGGGGCGCAGCCAGCGTCCCGAAATTGGAGGATGAAACATGCTTAAGAACAGCGAAAAAACGATGGACAAAATTGTCAGTCTGTGTAAAAACCGGGGATTTGTCTATTCCGGCTCCGAGATTTACGGCGGACTCTCCAACACCTGGGATTACGGCCCGCTGGGAGTGGAATTTAAAAATAATGTAAAAGCGGCATGGCGGAAAAAGTTTGTGCAGGAAAGCCCCTACAACGTCGGGCTGGATTCCGCGATTCTGATGAACCCGCAGGTATGGGTTGCCTCCGGCCACGTGGGCGGATTCTCTGACCCGCTGATGGACTGCCGCGACTGCCACACCCGTCACCGCGCGGACAAGCTGATTGAAGAAGCCGGCGGCGACGCAAACGGCATGACCTTCGAGCAGATGTCCGATTATATCAAAGAGCACGACATCGCCTGCCCCGACTGCGGTTCGAAGAACTTTACCGACATCCGCAAGTTCAACCTGATGTTTAAAACCTTTCAGGGTGTTACCGAGGACGCGAAGAACGAAATCTTCCTGCGCCCCGAAACCGCTCAGGGTATTTTTGTAAACTTTGTAAATATCCAGCGCACCACCCGCCGCAAGATTCCGTTCGGCGTGGCGCAGATCGGCAAATCCTTCCGCAACGAAATCACCCCCGGCAACTTTACGTTCCGCACCCGTGAGTTCGAGCAGATGGAGCTGGAGTTCTTCTGCAAGCCCGACACCGACCTCGACTGGTTCTACTACTGGAAAGACTACTGCAAGGACTGGCTCTTAAATCTTGGCCTGAACGAAGAGAACCTGCGCCTGCGCGACCACGAGAAGGAGGAGCTTTCCTTCTACTCCAAGGCGACAACAGACATCGAGTTCCTGTTCCCGTTCGGCTGGGGCGAGCTGTGGGGCATCGCAGACCGCACCGACTACGACCTAAAGCAGCACCAGAACCATTCCGGCAAGGCGCTGGATTACTTTGATTCCGAAAGCAACGAGCGCTATATCCCCTACGTCATCGAGCCGTCCCTCGGCGCAGACCGTGTTGCGCTGGCCTTTTTGTGCGACGCGTACGACGAGGAGGAGCTCGGCGAGAACGACAGCCGTATCGTCATGCACCTGCACCCGGCGCTTGCGCCGTACAAGGCGGCCATCCTGCCCCTCTCCAAGAAGCTGAATGAGAAGGCTCAGGAGGTTTACGCGAAGCTTGCCAAGCACTTTATGGTCGATTACGACGATGCCGGTTCCATCGGCAAGCGCTACCGCCGTCAGGACGAGATCGGCACCCCGTTCTGCCTGACCTATGATTTCGAAAGCGAAACCGACGGCTGCGTCACCATCCGCGACCGCGACACCATGCAGCAGGAGCGCGTTTCCATCGACAAGCTAGTGGAATATATCGAAGCCAAAATCGAATTCTGAATTTTATTCTCTAA